>JAUXUZ010000029.1 GCA_030680655.1 Phycisphaerales bacterium | reverse complement strand
CGATCTTCTCGAACGCCTCCATCAGTTTGACGTGATGGTCTTTGCGCTGCCTGTCCTGCTTCATCGCCAGCTTCAATGCGCTCGGAAGCAGGTACCCGGCAACCTCACGCAGGCCAAGATCCGCCGCAGCGACTGCTGCTTTCACTGCTTTGTCGCTGCTGAGCTGATCAAACGACCAGGCGAGCAGGAGGCTCAGGAAGCGGTGAACTGGCGTGCGACCGTTGACCGCAGCGTCAAGGTCCTTTGTCGAACTCTTGGCACCGGTCGAAGAGACGTGCCCGGTGACCGACGAAAAGAACCCCTTCACGGCTTCGACGTTGTTCGGGTCAAACCGCAGGCCTTGCAGCCACATGTTGGCGGCGTAGTCGAATGACTGCACGTCATGCCGGTTGCGAGCGACTCCAAAGAACCGCTCCGCCTTCTCCGGCGAGAACTCAAACTTGCCGTCGTCACCGCCGGCCGGTGGCTTGCCGGCGTCACCCTTGTCGCCGTCGTTCGTCCCCGCCGCGCCCTTCTTCCATGGAAACAACGCCAAGCCACGCCTCCTTACCAACCCCCCGCCGACCCTCGACCCGGCCACCTTCAAGTGATTGCCGTGACGGAGTTTAGCGAGTCTAGCGGCTGGAGATTCGCTGGATGCCCGGGCTGGATCGGTGCCCCCTGGTCCGCCCCCCGACAATGTCAGATTCCTACCCTCACCCCGCGATGCCCCCCCCCCGCTCATCCAGGCCCACGTCTCCACCGGCGACCAGTGGCGCGGCGGCTGCATCGGTCGATCCTGCTTCGCTGCACATCGTGAATCACCCGGCTTCAGTGCTTCACAGGAAGGCTACGCACACCCCCACAGCCGACGCGCATACCCGGGCGGTCGGGGGGCGGATGCTTGAATTGATGCGTGAGGCGGAAGGGATTGGCCTTGCCGCGCCTCAGGTGGGGCTCGGCTGGCGGATGTTCATCCTCCACGTGCCAGAGGATGCCGAGGACGACCGGCTGGCGAGCGCCGATCCACCCACGGCCACCACGGGCCCGCGGATCTACATCGATCCCGTCATCACCGCCTTTGTCGGCCCGCCTGAACCGTTCGAGGAGGGGTGCCTCAGCCTGCCGGAGATCCGCGGCGAGGTGCTCCGGCCGCCGCAGGTGACCGTGACAGCGCTGGACGAGCACGGTGAGCGGTTCACACACAGCGCGGGCGGGCTGCTCGCCCGGTGCATCCAGCACGAGCTTGACCACCTCAACGGCATCCTCATCATCGACAAGATGTTGCAGACGTCGCGGATGAAGAACAAGAAGAAGATCAAGGAGTTGGAAGCGGAAGGCGGTTAACCACAGAGTTCACAGAGAACCCAGAGGAAGGCACTTTGCTGGAATGAACAACGAAGGGCCCGAAGGACGCAAAGGAGATGCTGGTTTCGCCCCTTCGTGACCTTCGCTACCTTCGTTGTAGAAAACTCGGTCTCCTGTCTTCGTCTGTGCTTTCTGTGTCCTGTGTGGTGAACCTCCCATGCGTTTGGTCTTCCTCGGTTCCGGTGCTTTCGGTCTGCCAGCCCTCCAGGCGTTGGCGAATGATCCGTCACACACGCTCCTCGCCGTCGTCAGCCAGCCCGACAAGCCCGCCGGCCGCGGCATGAAGATCACACCCACGCCGATCGCCCAATGGGCCGAGGCGCATCTGCCGGCCGTTCCGCTGCTGAAACCCGCCGATATCAACGAGCCGACCGTGCGCGACATTCTCCGCGGGCTTGGCGCTGATGCCTGGGTGGTCATCGCTTTCGGGCAGAAGCTCTCTGCGCCGCTGCTTGAAGGGGTCTTCGCCATCAACCTCCACGCGAGCCTGCTCCCCCGTTGGCGCGGCGCTGCACCGATCAACGCGGCCATCCTCGCCGGTGACGGCGTCACCGGCAACTCGGTGATCACGCTCGCCGAACGCATGGACGCGGGGCTGGTGCTCGGAACAGTCGAGCGGCCGATCGACCCGCTGGTGACCGCCGGTGAACTCCATGACACCCTCGCCGATGCGGGTCCCCAGTTGGTTCTTGAAGTGTTGGCGAAGCGGCTCTCCGGGCAACTCCAGCCCGTCACGCAGGATGAGGCGCTGGTGACCAAGGCCCGCAAACTTGCGAAGGCCGACGGCATCTTGGATTTCGCGGAGACGGCAACCAGGTTGCGCTGCAGGGTCCACGGCCTGACGCCCTGGCCGGGGGTCACGGTCGCCATCCATCACGGGGCCGCCGATCGTGCCCTGGCGCCGATCCAGGCGAAGCTCCTCCGCGTTCGGGAAGCCGCAGAGCCGCACAGCGCAGCGCCCGGCGTGTTTGTGGATGTGCGACGCGCGTTGATCGCCTGCGGCGGCGGCACTTCGCTTGAGGTTCTGGAACTGCAACCCGCGGGTGGCAAGCCGATCAAGTGGGGCGAGTTTGTCAATGGTGCGGGGCGTGCGCTGGGCGCAGGGGCAACCGTCAAGCGGCCGCAGGCCCCAGGCGAAGGCTGATTCTGGGCGCGTGAGCCGCGGGACTTACTTGAACGCTTCCCATTCCTTACCGCCCAGCAGCTTGCTGGCGATCTTCATCTTCATGATCTCGTCGGTGCCCTCGTAGATGCGGCAGACCCGGCAGTCCTGCAGGTGACGGAACGGCCGGTAGAGCTCGCTCCACCCGCGGCCGCCGAAGACCTGCACCGCGTGGTCCGCGGCCTTCCAGGCGGCGTTGCTGGCCCAGAACTTGGCCTGCGCGATCGCGTAGTCGGCTTCGGCCAGCGCTTCCTTTGAGTTTCCGCCGCCGGATTGCTCGTACCGCTCCTTGGCGAGTGCGCCGCGCTCGACCATCGCGTCGGCGGTCGCACGCATGATCTCGATCTGGGCGATGTGGTCCTGAACGAGCTGGTGCTTGCCGATCGGCTTGCCGTGCTGATGACGGGCCTTGGCGTACTCGAGCGTCTCGTGGAGGCAGTCTTCGATCACGCCCAGGCAGCCAGACGCGACCGAGAGCCGGCCGGAGACGAGCGTGTGCATTGCGATGCGGAAGCCGTTCCCCTCTTCGCCGAGCATGTTGTCGGCGGGAATGGCGTGGTCGTTCATCGCGAACATCGCCGTGTCACAGGTGTACATGCCCGGCTTGGAGTGCAGGGCCTCCTTCTCGAACGTCGCTCCGGCCGTCGGGCAGATGAAGGCCGACATCTTGCGGCCCTCGACACCGATCTCCTTGTCGAACGCGAAGACGATCACGGCGTCGGCGATCGAGCCGTTGGAGATCAGGTACTTGACGCCGTTGAGGATGATCTTGTCACCCTGGCGCTTCCACGTCGTGGTTCCTTCGAGCGGGTTGCTCCCCGCGTCGGGTTCGGTGAGGCCGAAGGCCAGCACGCACCCGCCGTTGCACGAGGCGGTAAGGTACTTCTGCTTCTGCGC
>JAUXUZ010000184.1 GCA_030680655.1 Phycisphaerales bacterium | reverse complement strand
GATCGCTTTGCGCACGATGTGGTCGATGTGCCCTTCATGGGCGAGATCAGCAGGGTGGCGGTCGTCTGTGCAGAAGCAGAAGCGGTGGGCTGTCTCTGCTGTGACGGCGGAAAGAAGCGCCTCGAGGTTCCGGGCGGCGCTCCCCTCGCGGATAAAGATGCGCATGCCCAGGCCGATCTTCTCCAGCGCTTCATCGGCGGTGGTGCACTCGTGGTCTGAGGTAATCCCCGCGGCGACGTAGGCCTGCAGGCGCTTGCCGCGGAGGCCGGGGGCGTGACCATCGACAACGTGGCTCGTCAGCCCGAGTCTGACCTTGGCGAGCAGGCCGGGATCGGCGGCGACAACGCCCGGGAAGTTCATCACTTCTGCGAGTGCCACCACACGCGGATCGTTAAAGAGCGGAGCAAGATCGTCGGCCTCGAGCCGCGCGCCGGAGTGCTCAAGATGAGACGCGGGAACGCACGACGAGAGCGCAAACATGGCGTGGATCGGGAGGCCGACGGCGTCGTCCATCAGGAACCGGATGCCGTCGAGGCCGAGCACGTTGGCGATCTCGTGGGGGTCAAAGACCGCGCCGGTCGTCCCGTGCGGTGCGGCCAAACGCACGAACTGCGAAGGTGGAAGGAACGTCGACTCAACGTGCATGTGGGCGTCGATGAACCCCGGGGCGACGAACGCGCCGCCAAGATCGATCGTGCGGCAGGCAAGGGTGTACGGCCCGATGCCAGCGATGCGGTCGCCGACGATCGCGATGTTGCCCTCCTCGATTTGACCGTTGAACACGTTCACCACGCGCGCGCCACTCAGGATCAAGTCGGCGGGCGAGTCGCCGCGGGAGACGCTGATGAGTTCGGGATTGGCCATGCGTGTGGGTCGCCGAGGCTGGATCAGGGGGTGTACGCGAGAAACGCAGCAGCGCTATTGAGGTTCAGGCAGACGGCCGGGTCGCCAACCGCGACGGTCACCGCTGTCGCAGCGATGAGCGTATCAAGTCTCAGCTCGGTGGGTTCAATTCCAGCGGAATGGATGGAATCGAGCGTTCGCTGCACCCATTGAACGGGCAGGAAGACCGGGTGCCCGCGCTTGCCCTTGTGCTCCGGCACGCACGGCGTGCTCGATCCGGCCAGTGCCTTCCACACCTTTGCCGCGGGAGCTGGTGTGTCAACAGGGAGCACGAAGATGCCGGCGGAGTTGGAGAGTGCAACCGCGCGAAAACCAGCGAGCACGCTGGAGAACATGGGCGCATCCGCATCGGAGAGCACGAGGTGCTTCGGGGCGTCTTTGTACCGGCCTATCTCGCTTGCAACTGCGCCAGAAACCACCCAGACGGGCCGCACGCCGATCTCGGTCAGGCGTTGAGCCTGGACGCGCCACCAGGGCGTCAAGCTTGCACCCGCGTGCAACAGCGCTTTAGGACCGCCGGCACGGGTGCCTCGCCCAGCGGCCAGAACCACGGCATGGCACCGCTCAAGCGTTGGCAAGGGCCTTCGCCTCCATCAGGAGTTGGGCCGCGACCGAGATCGCCACGGCCATGGGCTCTTTGCCCGTGTCGCCCACGCCGATCGGACAGACGATTCGCTTTAACGCAGTTGCCTCGACGCCCGACGCGGTGAGGCGGGTGAACAGACAGGCTCGCTTGCTGCGTGAACCGATCAGCCCGGTGAACGCAGGGGGGTTCGCGAGCAGGGCCCGTAGCAGTTCGAAATCGGTCTCGTGAGAGCAGGTCATCACAACGGTCAGCGTGGTCGCACGGCGGCGATGGGCGGCGGCGATGCCGTCTTCCCACGAATGAACGCACGCCGCGCCGGGGAAACGGGTGGCCGAGCACCAATCGGCCCGGTCGTCAACGACTGTGATCGACAGTGACGAGAACGCCAGGCACGCGCAGAGTGCGTGGGCGACATGCCCTGCGCCGAAGATCACCAGGTGGGCCGGGGCACCGTGGTACTCAAGAAAGACCTCCATGACGCCGCCGCAGCACTGGTCCGCGTCGCTGCCGAGCACGAACTTCTCAAGCGCGTGCGATCGCTTCTCGCAGCAGACCCTGGCGGCCTCTACGACGAGTTGCTCGAAGTGCCCTCCGCCGACGGTTCCGACGGCTCCGTTTGGGGACTGGACACCCGACGGACGCCACAGCATCTTCGCCCCGGCGTTCCGCGGGGTGCTCCCCTGCGTGCGCACGACGGTGATCAGCACGAACTCCTGGCCGCTCTGCTGCAGTTCCGCGGCCGTTCGCAGCACGTTCTCGTGTTCAACCATCGGCATCGGTAGGCTCAAGCGACTGAGGGTGTCCGGCCCTTGAGCCCGTGGTAGAGCAGGCGTGCGAGTACGGTGAGGCGGTACTCCGCTGTCGAGCGGATGTCATCGATCGGCGCCACGTCGGCGCGCAGAGCGGTGAGAAAACCGTCGGGCGCGGTGAAGGGCTTGCCCCCCACTTCGTCGAGCAGACTCTCAACGCTGCGGCAGCGGCAGACGGTGGGCGCGACGCTGTTCGCCACGATGCGCCACCCGCCCCCGCCAGCATGCGAAGCATGCGCGATGGCAACGCCAACCTTGGTGATCGCCTGCGCCCGGCGCGGCCCTACTTTGTAGAAGGCGGTGATGTCGTAGGCACGCTTAGGGATCTCGATCGAGACGATCAGTTCCTCTGGCCGGCGGACGCTGGCGCGATAGCCGGTGTAGTAATCGGCGAGCGCCACCGTTCTTGTGCCGGTGGTAGACGCGAGCGTGACCGACGCGTCCAGCGCCATGAGCACGGGTACGCCGTCGGCGGCGGGCGATCCGTTGGCGATGTTACCGGCCCAGGTGCCGCGCGTCTGAATCTGGACAGCACCCACCTGGCGCGCTGCCTCGATCAGCATCGGAAACTGGCGCGCGGTCTGCGGGTCGCGCAGGACGTCCCAGTAGGTCGTCAGAGCGCCGAGTTTCAGGGAGTCGTCGGTCCATGCCAGCGGGCGCAGCTCGGCGACTCCTGAAAGGTCCAGGTATGCGCGGTCGTGGTCGCGCTGCTTGCCTGGCCAGTGAACCAGCAGGTCGGTCGCGCCGGCCATCGGCACCAGAGCTCCGGCGTGCTGGGCAAGCACAGCGCAGGCCTGCTCGAGTGTTTCGGGGGCGTGGACCTTCATGAGGCGGCTCCGCCCTTGTCGGCGCCTGCGTTCATCCATTCCGCGAGCCCATCCATGATGCCGTCGTAGCCGGTGCAGCGGCAGAGATTGCCGGCCATGAGCTCTCTGGGCGTACGGTCAACGGTCAACTCGGGGTGCTGCTGAATCCACCGAGCGGTCACCACCACGCCGGGTGTGCAGGCGCCGCACTGGGTTGCTCCGCACCGGAGCATCGGGGCAAGTTCACCCGGCGCGATCGACTCGACCGACTCGACGTGCCTGCCACGAGCCTGAAACGTTGGCACGAGGCAGGAGTTGACAGGGAGCCCATCCAGCAGAACGGTGCACGCGCCGCACTCACCCTCGCCGCACCCTTCCTTGGCTCCGGGCAGGCCGAGCCTGTAGCGCAGGGTGTCGAGCAACCGCTCGGTCGGCTCGACGGTCAGCTCCATCGGCTTGCCGTTTACTGTCAGCGAGATGGTGAGCTTTGCGCCCTCAGACGGCTGTTTCATCGGGGATCATCGGCATCAGCCGCTCCGGGGTCAACGGGATCACCATCGGGTCGGCGCCTGTGGCGTCTGCCACGGCGTTGAGGATCGCCGGCGCCGGACCGTCCATCGGCAACTCGCCAACGCCCTTGGCTCCGCCGCCGCCGTGGGTATAGGCGTTCTCGACGAAGACGACGTTGATCGGCGGCACGTCGTCGGCCGTTGGGATGA
>JAUXUZ010000170.1 GCA_030680655.1 Phycisphaerales bacterium | reverse complement strand
AGGCCATCGAGCTCAACCACCCCGAGGATGGCGACCGCATCGTCTGCCTGCCCGAGCTCGGCGGCACGATCGGCAGCCTCAAGGCCACCGTGCGGCGTGCCAGGGTCATGGTGACCAACGACACCGGCCCCCGCCATATCGCCGCCGCGTTCGATACGCCCACCGTGGCCCTGTTCGGCCCGACGGACCCACGCTGGACGACGCTCCCCTCTTCGTTCACCGCCAAGGGTGCCCCGCGCGAGGTTGTGCTCGTCGCCGACGCGACGCTGCCGCCCGACGAGGTTGCCGACGACCACCCCAGCCGCTGCGCGATCGAGGGGATCGCCCTGCGCGATGTCGTCGAAGCGGTGGACCGGGTGCTCGCGCAGTAGTCGCCCGCGACACCGACAACAGGATCAGATGAAGTTCTCGGGCACTTCGGAGGCCTCGTGCAGCGGACGTGCACGTTGCTGCAGCAGTTGGAACGCCGACTCAACCGCTCGCTCTGTCACCACGGTGATTGTGGGAACATACACCACAAGGCTCTCGTGTGGGAAGGGGGCCTGGGAAGCAAGGATCGCCCGCTTGCCGACACGGGCCGGCGCGCAAGAGTCGCCAGTGGCGGTGCTCAGCGGCGACGAGATCAACTCCTCACCCCCAAGCACGCTCAGGCCCGCGGTGGCCACAATCGCCAGCACGGCCGCGGCCGTCGCCGCGCCAACGGCCGTGGGGAGCGATCCAGTCATCAGCGGCAGTGTCAATCGGATCACGGGTCCTCCCTTCGGCGCGGGCAGCGCAGGTCACTCCTGAAGATGCGCAGCCCTCGTCGCCCCGTCATGACTCCGCGCGGGTTTGCGTTGCTTTCGCAATCACGCCTGCTGGGCACTTTCCTACCCTGCCACCATGCGTGAGCAGGCCTTGCTGGCCCACATCGCCGCAAAGACTGCGCCCCACCCGATTGTCCTGGTCGGCCCGGGGGATGACTGCGCGGTGGTCGCCCCCTCCGGTGATGGCCGGCTGCTCGTCACCACCGATCAGGTCATCGCCGGCCGGCACTTCCGCGAAGGTGAAGACCTCACCCTCGTCGCCCGCAAAGCCGTCTGCCGCTCGCTCAGCGATATCGCCGCGATGGCCGGCACGCCGCGCTGGGCCGTCGCCACCGGCGCGCTCCCCACCGGCATGTCGCACAGCGACGCCCAGACGCTCACCGATGCACTGCACGCCGTGGCCGGCGCGTTCAACTGCCCGATCGTCGGCGGTGACATCGCCACCACCGATGGCCCATTGGTCGTCACCGTCACGATCGCCGGAACTCCACACCCAGTGCGCGGCCCGGTCCTGCGCTCGGGCGCCCGGCCCGGCGACGCTGTGTACGTAACTGGTGCGCTGGGCGGCAGCCTCCCCTCGCGGCGGCACCTTACGTTCACGCCTCGTATGACGGAAGCCCAGTGGCTCGCCACGCTGCTCGGGCGTGACCTGCACGCCTTGATGGACGTTTCCGACGGGCTCGGCATCGACGCCGCACGCCTCGCCACCGCTTCTAACGTGGCACTGGTGGTCGAAGCGGCCAGCCTGCCGCGCCACGAGCACGTCGCCACCTGGCAGGCGGCGATGAGCGACGGCGAGGACTACGAGCTGCTCTTTGCAGCGTCGCAGGCCGCGCCCGTGCCGGGCAGCTGTCCGATCACCGGCATACCCATCACACGTATCGGCACGGCCGTCGCGAGAACGCAGGATTTTGCCAACCTCCTCTGCGCCGTCAAGACCCCAACCGGTGAGCTCATTGACGCCTCCGCAATGGGGTGGGAGCACGCTTCGTGACGACCCCTCTCACACCCCGCCGCCTCAGCTTCACCACGATGGCCCCCGAAGAGACCGTTGCGCTCGGTGAGAAGCTCGCCGCTGCCCTCAAACCCGGTGACATCCTCCTGCTGGAGGGCGACCTCGGCGCGGGCAAGACGCAGCTCGTCCGGGGGCTCGCCCGCGGCCTGCACCTCGACGAGACCCAGGTCTGCAGCCCCACCTTCGTCCTGATGAACGAGTACCGCGCCATCGGCTCGCCGACCCTTATCCACCTCGACGCCTACCGACTCTCCGGCGGCGACGACCTCGACTCCATCGGTTACGACGCCGCGACCAGCAAGCCCTGCATCGTCGCCATCGAGTGGCCCAGCCGCCTGGGCGAGCGCCTCGCCGCCTTCGACGCCGCCCGCACCCTCACCCTCCACCTCACCCACGCTGGCGAAGACCTCCGACACCTCACCATCGACATCCCCACCGCCATCCGCACCCGCGCGGCCTTCGCCCCCCTCTTCGCCAAGGCCGGCGAAAAAACCGCCACCACCTGCCCCATCACCGGCAAGCCCGTCCCCGCCGACGCCCCCTCGTGGCCCTTCGCCAGCGAGCAAGCCCGCCTTGCCGACCTGCACCGTTGGCTCACGGGCGGCTACAGCGTCTCACGCGAACTGAGCGAAGAGGACGAATCGGAAGCGTAATTCGCGCAATCCTCCCGCTCCCAGCGGGAGGGTCGGCCGAGTCTTCGAGGCCGGGGAGGGTGCCTTGAAGACGCCACCGACGAAGTCACCCTCCCCGACGTCGCCAAGCCTCCGTCGACCCTCCCGCTGGGAGAGGATTATGCAGCGAGATCGTGGGGCAGGTTTTTAACCTGCCCAATTGAGGCCCGTCTCCGTGCACGGTCCCGACATCCGTTGACCATGGACGGGGATCGACCATGGGGCTCGATCACTGGAAAAGCCGGGCAGGTTCGAAACCTGCTCCACGCGTTCATGCATTATCCTCTGGGAGCGGGAGGGTCGCGCAAGCCTCACGCCTTTTCCCCCCCCTGCCCGATACCATCCGCCAGCATGGACGCTCAAACAATGACCATACTGGCCCAGGCCACCGCTCCCGCCACCGGCGGCGGCGTCATGGACCTCTTCCTCAAGTCGTTCGATGTCTTCACCATCTTGCTGCTGCTCGCCTCGCTCTTCGCGGTGACGATCATCATCAAGTGCCTGCTTGAGATCTCCGCCCGCAACATCGCCCCATCCGAGAGCGAGGGGGCCATCCGCCGCACCCTGCAGGACCGCAACACAGCCGGGCTTGAGGCCTTGCTCCAACGCGACACTTCGTTCTACGGGCACGTGCTCAGGGCCGCCCACGCCTGCCCGGGCGAGCGGGTGGCCATCCGCAACGCGGCCGAGCTCGCCGCCAGCGAGCAGTGCTCGCGCTGGTTCCGCAAGATCGAGCCGCTGAACGTGATCGGCAACATCGGGCCGCTGCTGGGCCTTGCGGGCACGGTCTACGGCATGGTGATGGCCTTCAGCGCCCTGCAGTCAACCGCCGGCAACGCCACCCCGGCCGACCTTTCCGGCGGCATCGCCAAGGCCCTCGTCCACACCCTGCTGGGCCTGATGGTCGCCCTCCCCGCCCTGCTGGTCTTCGGCCTCTACCGCAGCAAGATCGACGGCCTCTGCACCCGCGCCATGGCCGTCAGCGCCGAACTGGTCGAAGGCTACTGCGAACTCCGCGACCCCGCCCCGACAACTCCCGCTTCTAACGCCTTCACCGCCTTCAACAAGACCACTTAACCACAGAGGTCACAGAGAGCACAGAGCAAGACAAGGCGCGTGGCTCAAGACAGAAAATGCCTTCCTCTGCGTTCTCTGTGATCTCTGTGGTAAAACTGCCTTTCTTTGAGACGCTACCGCTCAATCCTGTCGTCCAGCCTCGGCGCTGAGCCGATCAACGTCACGCCGCTGATCGACGTGGTGATGTGCCTCATCATCTTCTTCCTGATCGTCGGCAAACTCGCCGCCAACGAGAAGGCCCGCATTCACCTCCCAAGCACCAGCATCGGGCAGGTCGCCGAGCGGCAGGACGCCGTGGTCGTCTCCATCGCCCGCGACGCAACGACCGCCGGCGCGGCGATCGCCCTCATCAGCGTCGACGGCCAGCTCGCCAAAGACGGCGAGGACCTCATCCGCCTGCTGCAGACGCGCCTCGAACGTCAGGCCACCGTTACCGCACGGCTCAACCGCAGCGAACCGCAGCCGATCTCGCGAGGCAAGGTCACCATCCGCGCCGACAAAGACCTCCCCTACGACGCGGTCGAGCCGGTCCTGACCGCCTGCGCCAAGCTCGGCATCAGCCGCGTGGACTACGCCACCGCCCGCACCGACTTGACCCCCGGGGGTGCCCAGTGAGTTCCGCGCCCACCTTCCGACGCCGCCGCGCAGTCGACGTTGCCAGCTTGCACTTTGGCCCCAACATGACGCCGATGGTCGACGTGGTGATGGTGATCCTGGTCTTCTTCATGGTCAGCGCGGCCTTCCTCGGGCCCGAGTGGCTCCTGGGCAGCCTCGTGCCGCGCCCCGCGCCAACCGCCGGCAGCGGCAACACCGCCCAAGGCCCCGGCCAGGGACCGAAAGACAACGATCCTCTCTCCACCGCGCCAGTCCGCTTCACTATTGACCTGCGCCTGCCCGCACCCGGCCTCGCGGCCGTTGCCACCGGCGCCGGCCTGACCGATGCGCCGATCGAGCAGGTGGTCGAGGCCCTCAAGGCCAAGGTCGGCGAGCGGTCGATGACGAACGTCGAGGTGCTCCTCCGCCCCGGCCAGGGCGTGCCCTGGGGCGCGGTCGTCCGCACGCACGAGCTGTGCACCAAGGCGGGCTTTGTGCGCGTGGGGCCGAAGACGGGCAGGTGATTCCAAAAGCGAGCCGCCGGGCGCAAGCTCGGCAAGGACGTGTCTCAGGCATCGAACGAGGCCCATGCCCGTCGCGAGCTTGCGCTCGCTGGCTCCCAACGTCAGAGGGTCAGATCGTGCACCCGCTGAAGAACATGTCGATGAACACCACGAAGTCGTTGTTGTTGAACTGCCCATCCGCACCCGGCACTCCGCCCTGCGAGCCGACGTCCGCGAGCGCGTTGCCGTTGAAGAACAAGTCGATGAACACGACAAAGTCGTTGTTGTCCAGCACGCCGTCGCCGCACCCGGTAAAGACGCCGCCGGTAGCCCCCACATCGGCCCCGCCGCACGGGGCGATCAGCGAGAGCGTCGCCGGCAGGCTCACGTGCGAACCGCAAACGGTCGTCGCAACTGCGCGCAGCGTCATCACCGCCGCGCCCGGGCTCCCCGGCACGCCGCCTACCTGCAGCATGCCGGTGTTCGACGTCGCGATGGTGCCGACGCCCGCCAGCGGGCCGTCGACAAGCTGCTCCCACGCGCTCCCCACCAGGCGCTCCCAGCGGTAGCCGGTAATGCCGCCCATCTGGTTCGTCACCGCCGCGGCGTTGAACACAGCCCCGCTCCCGCCCCCGGGGCAGACGCGCCTGTCGAGCGGCTGCGTGGTGAACGAGGTGGCCGGCGTCGTGTTGAGCAGGATCAGGTAATAGCCCAGCGTCTGACTGCTCGCGATCAGGTCCGGCTTCCCGTCGTTGTTCATGTCGGCCGTCGCGAGCGTTGTGGCTTGTGAGGTTGTGAAGTTGGTGGATGTGCCGAGCCCGCCCGCGCCGTTCCCCAGGTGAACACCCACGCCACCGTTGTGAACACAAGCCACGTCGAGCATCCCATCGCCGTTGAAGTCAGCAACCACCGACGACTTCGGCGCTGAGCCGCCGGGCACGACCGGCGTCAACGGCGTGAGCGTGCCGTTCGCGTTGCCCAGGAAGACCTGCAGGCGAGAGGTCCCGACCTGGTGGCTGACGACAAGGTCTTGCTTGCCGTCACCGTTGAAGTCCGCAGCGGCTGGGTGTGTTGTGCCGAACGTCCCAGCAGTCCCGTAGGTCGAGGTTGTGCCGAACGTCGCGCTGGCCGGTGCCGACCCCAGTGCGAGCAGCACGCGCCCGGGGTCGCTCTGACCCATCGCAAGGTCCAGCGCACCGTCGCCGTTGACGTCAACGGTCGTGAAGAATGAGCCCGCGGTGGCCGTCAGAGGACGCACAGAGAACGCCTCGGCCCCGCCGCTCGCCCAGGCGCCCGGGTGCCCGGGCAGAACGAGGAGGTTGCCCGACGCATAGGCGATGATGTCGATGATCCCGTCGCGGTTGATGTCCGCACCCCTGATCTGCGAGCTCTGCGGCGTCGGGGCGAAGTTGACGATCGGCTGAAACGTACCGTTGCCGTTGCTGATGAACACGCCGATCTTGTTCGCGCCGCCGTTGTAGCCCACGGCCAGGTCGGTCACGCCGTCCGCGTTCAAGTCACCGGCGAACATCGTGACCGGGTTCAATCCCACCGTCAGGGTCTGAACGGCGTTGAAGTTCGTCCCGGCCGGCTGGTTGGTGTTGGCAAAGCGCAGTGTGATGTTGTGCTGCGAGAAGTTGGGCGACGCGAGGTCCAGCTTACCGTCGTTGTTGAAGTCGCCAACCACGGTCTGGGCCGGGCTACCCGACATGCCCCAGGACGTCGCCGTAAATGTCGGCGGGCACTGGGCCAACGCGCCGCTCGCGCACCCCGCGGCGGCGAGCATCCAGGTGCAGCGAGCGTCAACCCGTGAGAGCGCTCGTCGAGTCGAGATCAAGAGGACTTCCTCCTTGCGCAGTTGCGGCGTGGTCGGTGGTCAGATCGTGCACCCGTTGAAGAACATATCGATGAACACAACGAAGTCGTTGTTGTTGAACTGCCCGTCCGCCCCCGGCACGCCACCCTGCGAGCCGACATCGGCGAGCGCGTTGCCGTTGAAGAACAGATCGATGAAGACGACAAAGTCGTTGTTGTCCAGCACGCCGTCGCCGCACCCGGTGTAGACGCCGCCCACGCCGCCGACGTCCGCCCCGCCGCACGGGAGGATGATCCGCAGCTCCGCGACGTTGCTGGCCAGCGTGCCGCAGGCGTTGGTGGACACGCAGCGCACGCTCGCCACCAGATCGCCCGGGTTCCCCTGCACGTTGGTCACGAACATCGAGGAGTTGTTGCCGCTGAAGCTCACGTCGCCCATGCCGGCCACGGTCCCGCTGGGCAGGGTCGTCCACGCGCCGCCGATGGAGCGCTCCCAGCGGTAGGCCGTGATGCCGCCCGCCACGTTGGTGGCCGCGGCGGCGCTGAAGGTTGCGGCGCTGGTGCCGCCGGGGCAGACCCGTTTGGTCTGCGGGTTCTGCGTGAAGGTGAACTGCGCGGAGGTGTTGAGCAGGATGCTGATGGTGCCGCTGTCCTGGTTGGCGACGACGATGTCCGGCTTGCCATCTCCGTTCATGTCCGCGACGACCACACCGTTTGGGTGCGTCCCCATCGCGAAGTTTGCGCGGCTGCCCAGCCCGCCCGCCCCGTCACCCATCAGCACCGAGAGGTTGTTGCCGCCCCAGTTGGCGACCGCCACATCCAACCGTCCGTCGGCGTTGAAGTCGGCCACCGCGACGTCCTGCGGCTGCACGCCCGGCTGCGCGGTCGTCATCGGCGTCAAAGACCCGTCGGCACTACCGATCAGCACGCCCACGCGGTTGGTGACCCGGTGCGTCACGACCACATCGTCGCGTCCGTCTCCGTTGAAGTCGCCCGTGTTGATCCCCCACGGACCGAAGGCCGCGGGCACGGTGTACGAGACGAACGCGCTGTAGCCGGTGCCGCCCGTCCCGGGGATTCCCAGCGCCACGCGCACCTGGGGCGGGTCGTTGTACTTCGTCGACACCAGGTCGTAGGTGCCGTCTCCGTTGATGTCTGCGACGGTGAACCCGGCGGGAAAGACCGACGCGACCGCGGTGACCGGCGGCTGGAACGTGCCGTTGGCGTTGCCGATCATCACGGCGAGCGAGGTATTGGCGATGGCCGCGATGACGTCGGGGTTGCCGTCGTGGTTGAGGTCCTTGACCCGCAGGTCGTACACCTGCCCGGTGACCGGGTACGTGACGGGCGAGCCGAACACGCCGCCCGCCCCGGTCAGCAGAACCGCGATGCTGAGCCCCGGGGGCGGGCCCGCGCCATTGCATCCCGTGGCGATGTCGGGTCGACCGTCGTGATTGAAGTCCGCGACGGCCAGGCCGCGCAGGTTCAGCGCCACCGGAGCGGTCGTCGGCGACGCGTAGGTACCGGGGAAGTTCGGGTCCGCCAGCCGCCTGCCGATGCTCCCGCCGAAGCCGGAGGCCGCGAAATCCAGCAGCCCATCGGTGTTGAAGTCGGCGACCGCCACCGAGTAGGGGTTGGTCGCCATCGGCCACGGCCCCGAGACCGTGAACGTCGGCGGGCACTGAGCCAGCGCGTGCCCGGCCGCGAGCAGAACCCCGGCCGTCGCGGCGAGGGTGGACAGACGGTGCTGGTGTGTGGTCTTCATAAGGATGGTCTACCTTGTTGCGGGCCGCGCTCAGATCGTGCAGCCGCCGAAGAACATGTCGATGAACACGACAAAGTCGTTGTTGTCAAAGTGCCCGTCAGCGCCCGGCACGCCGCCCACCGAGCCCACATCGGCGATCACGTTGCCGTTGAAGAAGAGATCGATGAAGACGACAAAGTCGTTGTTGTCCAGCACCCCGTCGCCGCACCCGGTGAAGACGCCGCCCACGCCGCCGACGTCGGCCCCGCCGCACGGGCGGATCGTCCGCAGCTCCGCAACACTGCTGGGCAGCGTGCCGCAGGAGGTCGTGGCCACGCAGCGCAGCTCGGCCACAAGGTCTCCCGGCTGGCCCTGCACGTTCGCCACGGCCAGCGTCTGCAGTGTGGCGCCGCTGATGTCGCCCACGCCCGCGAGCGGGCCGTTGGACAGCGCCGTCCACGTCGAGCCGACCAGGCGCTGCCAGCGGTAGGCCGTGATTCCGCCGGCGACGTTGGTCGTCGCCGCGGCGGTGAACGAAGCGCCGCTGGTACCGCCGGGGCAGACGCGCTTGGTCTGCGGGTGCTGGGTGAAGCTGAACGTCGGCGAAGTGTTGAGCAAGATGGCGATGGTGCCGCTGGTCTGGCAGGCGACGACGATGTCCTGCTTGCCGTCGTTGTTCATATCGGCGGCCACGAGCCCGTTGGGGTTGGCAGCGACG
>JAUXUZ010000151.1 GCA_030680655.1 Phycisphaerales bacterium | reverse complement strand
TGATGGTGAGCGTGAGCGGCACGGGTGCGCGGTCGGAAGCGACGCGGGTGGGCGCATCGAGCGACTCGACGATCACCTCGCGCGGGTCGCCAAACGCCAAAGGAACAACGTCGATCGGCACCCGCGTCGCGGCGAAGGCAGCGCGGGCCGCGCTGAGCGCAGCGGCCTGCGGCGACTCCTGCGCCGGGCCGCCGGAGCGAGCGTGGGCGGGCTGGGCGAGGCCATCAGAGATCAGCAAGATGCGAGACTGGGCATCGGGTGGCACCGCGGCGGCGGCAGCGCGGATCGCGCTGGCAAGGTCCGAGCCCTCCGAAGAGCCGGTCGCAGGCGTGAGCTCCCGGTTGAGCGTGGCGGTGCCATCTCTCACTCGGCCAGTCGCGGTGACCACGTGGGGGCCAGCGTCAAAGGTAAACAGCGTGACGGTGTCGTCGGCGCCGAGGTCCTGCTGCTTGTTCCGCTCGGCCTGGCCGAGCAGTTGCGGCAGAGCCTTGAGGATCGGCAGCGCGGCCCCTTCGGCGGGGCCACTGGCGTCGGGGGGGGGGACGATGGCCGCGTCTGGCACGAACGCCCGCACCGAGCCGGACGTGTCGATCGCGACGATCATCGCGGCCCTGTCAACACGCCGGATGCTCGAGGCGCCCGCCAGCGCAGCGGCCAGGAGCGCGAGCACCAGTGCCCGCGTCAGGATCGCCGACCAGCGCCGCAGGCGCGACATCGTGGTGAAGGCGTAGAACGCGACAAGCGCGAACGGCACCGCGCCCGCGAGGAGCCAGAGCCAGACGGGGTCTTCGATGCGGAAGGTCATCGCTCAGGGCTTGGGTGTCGGCGGGACCGTTGCGGGGGGAACGGGTGCGGCAGGGGCAGGAGAAGTCGCGGGGGCAGGGGGCGCGGGTTGCGTGCCCAGAGCGCTGGGAAGCCAGTCGAAGTAGCGGCGGATGAGCGGCGACAGCCGCGAGGGGACAGTCCGCTGCTGCACCGCCTGCTCGGCGTTCTGCTGCGCCTGCTTGACGGCCTGAGCGACCTCGGCGGGTGCGCTGTTGCCAGAACCCTCTGCGCCCGGCGCAGGCTTGTTCGTGAGCCACTCGGCGATCACCCGTGAGGGCGCCTCGGTCGCGCCCTTTGAGCGGGCGTCGATGTCCTGCATCGCGGTCGGCCCATCCGACGGACCGCGCATCGGCGGCTTGACCCCTGCTTCACCGTCGCCGGGCCCGCGCCCCGAGTTGGCGAGGGATGGGTCTGAAGCGCCACCGCCTCCTGGTGGCGGCTGGTCGCTTCCACCGTCAGGATCTGGGGATTGGCTCCCCGCGCCGGGCCGCTCTCCCTTGTCGGCGCGCTGCGGGCCCTGGTTGCCCCGCTCTTTGGCGAGTTCGCGTGCGAGTTGCTCCATCTCTTTGCGCTGCTCCGGCGAGGCGTTGTCCCACATCTTCTGGGCCTGCTCGCGGAGCTTCTGCGCATCTTGCCTGTCCTGGCCGGCGTTGCGCGGCTGGTCGGCGAGCTTCTTGAGCTGGTCGCGGAGTTGCTTCAACCCCTCCTTTGCCGATGGCGCATCGGTCGGCGGGTTGTCTGCGGATGGTGTCGGCTGCCCGTCCTTGGGCGAACCCGGTTCGGTAGAGTCGGGCTTGGGCGTGCCACCCGCTTCGGGCTTGCCTGCGCTTGTTGGGTCCTTGCTGCGGTCGTCGGTCGGCTTAGCCGGCGACGCCTTGTCCTGCCCCTCCGTTGGCGCGTCC
>JAUXUZ010000148.1 GCA_030680655.1 Phycisphaerales bacterium | reverse complement strand
GGATGGTGTGGAAGATGTACCCGTCCTTGCTCTGGTCCTGCGCGGGGTCGGTGAACTTCACGTCGTGGAAGCTGGCGACCACGCCCTGCCACTGCACACCGACGGTCCCCTTGCCGTACCCGTCGTAACCGTGGCAAGCGGAGCAGTAGATGTTGTACCGCTCGCGCCCGCGCTCGAGCGTCTTCATGTCAACGGTTACGCGCGACGGGATCGTGGTGAGGTACTTGCCGTCGGCCCCGGTGCCGAAGTAGTAGGCGCTGTCGTCCTTGAGGTAGCCCTCACGGGAAGGGTCGGCCGCGTCGGCCAGTGCGCCGAAGGCGACGGTGTGCTCAACGGGCCGGCGCATGGCGCGCCCGTCGGCGAAGAACGGCGTCTTCGTCTGCGGCTTGAACTTGGGCGAGTCGTCCATGTCCGGGAAGAACTGGCGGGGCCGGCTGTCGGAGCGGTCGCCGCGGCAGCCCGCGGCCGCGGTCAGCGCGATCACGCCTGCGGCGAGGACAAGGCGGGTTGTGGTGTTGGTCAACATGACTGTGTCTTTTCTGCTGGTGCGTACTGCCTGATGCCCTTTGCGCTCACTCTTCGACCAGTTCAACACTCTTGGCCCCGGCCTCGAGCAGCTGGCGGCGGGTCTTCTCCGGCTCGAAGGAGGCGTCGGCCGCTTCGATCACGATCATGAACCGGTCGTCGCTCACCTTGAGGAACCGCGGCTTCTTCAGCAGCGAGTGGTGCCACATGGGAAGGCCGTTGAAGATGAGCATCCCCAGCAGACAGGCGAACGCGGTGAAGAGGACGCCGATCTCGAACGTGACAGGCACGAGGACCTGCCACGCGTCACTCGGCTTGCCCTGGTGAACCAGGGGATAGGCGCCGTGGCGGACCCACATCTGGAAGCCGAAGCCGACACACGCCATGACCAGGCCGGTGCAGCCGACGATGAGCGGGAGCTTGGTGCCCTTGTTGCCCATCGCTTCGTCGATGCCGTGCACGGGGAACGGCGAGTAGACGTCCCACTTCTTGTAGCCGGCGTCCCGGATCGCCTCGGCCCCGTGGCTGATGCTCGCGGGCCCTTCAAACTCGGCCATGACGCCGTAGACAGTCTCGCCGGATTGGGTCTTGTATACCTTCATGGTGCTCACGCCTCACCTCCCTTTGCGACGCGCCCGGGC
>JAUXUZ010000133.1 GCA_030680655.1 Phycisphaerales bacterium | reverse complement strand
TGGCCCGCCGACCAGACCCGCCTTCTCAGCCGCGGCGGTGACCAGCTGCCACTGGGTACCGTCGTCGTCCATCTTCAAGCTCTTCATCAGGTCTTTGTTGATGACACGCTTGATGCCCTCGAGATGGATGCTCGCCGTGTTGAGGTCCGAGTGGGAGACCTTCGACCCGTCAACGTTGTACATCGTCTGGGTGTCGTTGGCGAACGTGTTGATCTGGCGGAGCGCATCCCCGAGCAGGAACGAGATCATGATGAGCACGCCGCCGACCACCAGGATGTACATCTTGTATTTCTGAAGAATCTTGATCATCGGTTGGGCTCGGTTGGGGCGGGTGGGGTGGCTGATCCTGAGGCGCGCGGGCGCGTGGAACCATAATAGAACGCGCACGGAGCCGAGAAACAAACCGGCCCGCGCGGGTGCGCGGGCCGGGGAAGGAACCTGTGCGGCCGGCGCGTCGCACGGGTGCGAACGCCGGAGCGGTGTTTAGCGGTAGAACTCGACGATCAGGTTCGGGTTGATGTCGAAGGGGATCTGGTCGCTGGTGGGGACGGCGACGATTTTGAGGGTCAACTCACCGGGGTTCGAGTCGATCCACTGCGGGACCTCGTGCCCGCCGATGGACTCCATGTTCTCGCGGACGAGCTTCTGGATGCCCGGCTTGAGCGTGATCACATCACCCGGCTTGATCGCGGCCGAGGGGCGGTCGGTCTTGCGGCCGTTGAGAAGCACGTGCCCGTGGGCCACGAGCTGACGCGCGGCCCAGATGGTGCGGACCCAGCCGGCGCGGCGGACGACGTTGTCGAGGCGCGTCTCGAGCAGGCGGAGGAGCACCTCGCCGGTGTTGCCCTTCATGTGCTCGGCCATGCCGATGTAGCGGCGGAACTGCTTCTCGAGCACGCAGTAGTGGAAACGCACCTTCTGCTTCTCGTTCAGACGCAGGCCGTAATCGCGCAGGCGGCGCGAGCGCAGGCCGTGCATGCCGGGGTAGATCAGCTCACGCTTGGAAGTGTGCTTGGGGCTGTCGGCGATCGGCACACCTACGCGACGTGAGAGCTTGACCTTGGGACCTGTGTAACGAGCCATATCCGAACCTCCGTCGTTCCAGCCGGGCTCCGTGGAAAACCGCGGAGCCCCGGAACGTGATCGCCTGAGCGATCGGCCTGATCCCAAAGCCGCGACTACGGCTGGACCCTGGTGACCCGGGCAAACGATTTGCCCGAAAGTGGGGCGTATGAAAGCACGTCCAACGGGCCCGGTCAAGCCAACCGACCGGTGCGATTGGTTCCCGTTCGGCATTGGGTCACCCCCTGCGGTTGGCGGTCGGAGGGCAGGAGGACCAGGTGGATTGGCCCGCTGCACGCGAATTGCTGGCACATCGCCGGTGCGTTGCACACCGATGGCGCAGTGACGATCAGCCTTGGCGGATCATTCGGCGTTCATCCGCAGAAGGCGCCGTCACAGATGTGATCGACAGTCGGTGGCAGCGGACGGCTGCGACACCGGCAGTGCTCCCCCGCTCGCTGCGCACTCAGAGTGTGCCGGCGCGCTTTGAAACTGATCAGCGCTCGCGCTGCTGAGCCGCCGGTCCGCGCGAGCGAGCTCGCGCTGCACGATCAGCACGTCGCCGCACAATTCGCTTGAGTGTGTCCGCTGGCTCACGCTACACTGAGCCATGACGAGCCGTCGCCCGTCCATCGCCCTCCCCGTGCTTCAACAGCGCGGCTCCATGCTGGGCGGCCTGATGGGGGAGAAGAAAGAGAAGTGCGGAGTCTTTGGCGTGTGGGGTGGCGAGCAAGCCGCGACGGTCACGTACTACGGCCTCTATGCGCAGCAGCACCGGGGCCAGGAGGCGGCGGGGATCGCCGTCAGCGACGGCAGCAAGCTTGTTGCGCACACCGACTTGGGGCTTGTCGCCGAGGTGTTCAGCGAGGAAACGCTCGCGAAGCTGAACAAACGAGCGACCAGTGGCGCGATCGGGCACAACCGCTATTCGACCGCGGGCGGTTCGGCCGCGTGCAACTCGCAGCCGCTGCTGGAGCAGTACGTCGGCGGCCAGGTGGCGGTGGCCCACAACGGAAACCTCGTCAACGCCGATGCGCTCAAGCGCTACTTTGAGCGGCTGGGGCACCTGTTCCACACGACAAGCGATACCGAGGTCATCGTGCACCTGCTGGCGAGCCCGGAGCAGCAGGGCAGCTCTGATCCCGTCGCAGCCACGCTCCGTCATCTGCAGGGCGCGTTCAGCCTGCTGATGCTGTTCCCCGACCGCATCGAGGCCGCACGCGACCCGTGGGGGTGGCGTCCGCTGGTGATCGGCACGATGCCCGACGGATCGCCGGTGGTGGCGAGCGAGACGGTGGCGCTCGACTGCGTCAACGCCGTGTTCGTGCGCGAGGTTGAGCCCGGCGAGATCGTCACGCTCAGCGACCGCGGCATCGAGTCACGCCGCTTTGCAGAGCCGGCCGAGAACCTCGCCCAGTGCGTGTTCGAGCATGTCTACTTTGCCAGCCCGAGCTCGGTGGTGTTCGGCCAGAACGTGCAGGTGACGCGCGAGGCGATGGGCGAGCGGCTCGCGAAAGAGAGCCCGGTCGAGGCCGACTGCGTCGTGCCGATGCCCGACTCCGGGCGCTCGGCCGCGCTAGGCTATGCGCGGTCGAGCGGCATCCCTTACCGCGAGGGGATCGTGCCCAACCGCTACGTGGGGCGCACGTTCATCAAGCCGACGCAGCAGCAGCGGCTCAACGCGGTGCGCCTCAAGCTCAACGTGATCGGTGAGATTGTCAAGGGCAAGCGGTTGATCATCGTCGACGATTCGATCGTCCGCGGGACGACGACCAAGGCCAAGGTTGACCAGATCCGCGCGGCCGGTGCCAGGGAGATCCACCTGCGGATCAGCTGCCCTCCGATCCGCCACCCCTGCTTCTTCGGCGTTGACTTCGCGACGCGCGACCAGCTCATCGCGGCCGGCAAGAGCGTCGAGCAGATCCGCCAGTTCCTCGGGGTCGACTCGCTGGCCTATCTGTCCCAGGAGGGGATGCTCTCGTGCGTGCACATGGCGTCGAGGCACTACTGCACCGCCTGCTACGACGGCGACTACCGCATCGACGTTGAGCACCCGACGACCGACGAGGTTGGTACCCGCCAGTTGAAGATGTTCACTTGAGCGACGAAGGCACCCCATCCCACCGGCGGCAAGACCGGCCAAAGCCGGCCCTCACCCTCGCGCATTCGGCCGACGCCGACGATGTGTTCATGTGGTGGCCCCTCACCGGCAAAGTGGACGCGGGGAACCCGGAACGCACGCTCGAGCCGCCTGCGATCGACACCGGTCCGTTCGGCTATCGAGCCTTGCCCGCTGACATCCAGCAGCTGAACCTCCGCGCAGTGACAACCGCCGACCTGGACATCACCGCGATCTCCTACGCGGCATACGCGCACTGCGCCGGCTCGTACGTCATTACGTCGTGCGGGTCGTCGTTCGGCGACGGGTACGGTCCGAAGCTGGTGGCCCGTGCATCCAAGGAGGGCATGTCGCTGGCAGAAGCACGGCGACGGCGGTTGCGCATCGCCGTGCCGGGCCGGCACACCACCGCGTTCCTTGTGCTCAGCGTGCTGCTGGGGCGCGACGGCTTTGAACCTGTCGAGCTGCCCTTTGACAAGATCATCGACGAGGTGCATGGCGGCCGCGTAGACGCTGGGCTCGTCATCCACGAAGGGCAACTGCTCTTTGGCGATCGCGGACTCGCGCTTGTGGCTGATATGGGCGCCTGGTGGAAGGAGCAGACGGGGCTCCCGCTCCCGCTGGGCGCGAACGCGGTGAACCGGCGACTGGAAGATCGCTTCGGACCAGGTACCCTCAAGCGCGTGGTCGGATCGTTGAAAGCGAGCATCGACTACGCGCTCGCCAACCGCGACGAATCGCTCGCGTATTCGATGACGTTCAGCCCGCTCAAGACGCACGCGGCGCTTACCCGGTACATCGACATGTACGTTAACCGCTGGACGGTTGACGCCGGAGGCGAGGGGATCGAAGCCGTTCAACTCCTGCTACGGCGCGGCGCCGACATCGGGCTTTTGCCCGATCCAGGGCCGGTTGAGATGCTGGTCCCGTAACCCGCGACGTACGGCCTCCGGCCGCGCCTGCGACGGTCGATTCGGGCAGTGTTCTACCTCAATCCAGTCCAATTCACCGTGGTTGGCAGACGCAAACTGGAACCCGGGCGGTATCTGTACGAATAGATGGGTGCGTACCGCCGTTCGGCGGACGGTCTCTTTTGACCGGCAGAGCAGGCTGCAGCATCGGCAGTCGCCTGTTCGTCCACGCGGGCTACTCGGAGGTATTCGCATGCGGCACGGAATGGTGAGCGAGATCAGGTGGGTGGTCTGTATTCTGGCTCTTGCGAGCATGACCGGCAGCGCGTTCGCCGATCCGCGCGTGGCGACGACCCGCAAGGACCTCTACTTGTTTGGCTCGCAGCCGACGACGCCCGATGAGATCGACTTTGAGTTTCTGCGCGAGGCCGACGTCTGCGCCGCCTGCCACGGTGACTACACGGAGTCGCAATCCCCGTACGAACGCTGGCGCTACACGATGATGGCGCAGGCCTACCGCGACCCGATCTTCCAGGCGGCGTTCCAGATCGCCAACAAGGACATCGGCAACGCCGGCGAGTTCTGTCTCCGCTGCCACGCCCCGATGGGCTGGTTCCAGGGGCGGGCCACCGCGACCGACGGCTCGAGCCTCGACCCGCTTGACTATGAGGGTGTCTCGTGCTCGATCTGCCATCGCGCAGTCGACCCAGACTACAAGCCCGGGATCAGCCCCAGCGTCGATCAGGATGTTCTCGCGGCCCTCGGGTTTGATCGTCCGCCTCAGGCCGGCCAGGGAGGCCCCCTGGCCAACGGGCACATGGTGATCGACAACCTCGACCGTCGACGCGGTCCGTTCGACCTTGGCCAGTTCTTCTTCCATGAGTTCCTTCAATCGAACTTCCACGTGACCAGCGACGTGTGCGCTGCGTGCCACGACGTCAGCAACCCCGCCTATACCAAGTCGGTGAGCGGCGGCGGGCAGGTGACCTACACCCTCGGCTCGCTCGACAGCAAGCACCCCACAGGCAACAAGTATGACATGTTCCCGGTTGAGCGTCTCTACAGCGAGTGGGCCGCAAGCTCCTTCGCCACAGGCGCCGTCACGCAGACGATCCCAGACGGCCTTGGCGGCTTCGTTGGCCGCTATGGCGGCAACGGTATGACGGCGTACTCATCGTGCCAAGACTGTCACATGCCGCCCGTCCAGGGGACCGGCTGCGCACCGTTCCTCGGTTCACCGGTCCGTCCGAACGTGCCGCAGCACAATTTCGCTGGCGCAAACACGTGGGTGCTCAAATCGATCAACGACCTGTACCCGCCCGAGGAGTCTCGCCTTGAGGACCCGGCCATGATCAACGCCGCGATCGGGCGCGCGGTGACGATGCTCCAACTGGCGAGCGACACCGAACTGAAAGTGATCGGCGACAACCTGCGCGTCCGCGTGATCAACGAGACCGGGCACAAGCTCCCCTCCGGCTACGCTGAAGGCCGGCGCGTCTGGATCAACGTCAAGTTCTTTGACGCCTCGAGCAACCTGATCAACGAGCGCGGCGCGTACGACAGCGCCACCGGCACGCTGACGACAAGCAACACCAAGGTCTACGAGCAGAAGCAGGGGCTCGACAGCGCCGCGTCGATCCTCAGCGGCCTTCCCACCGGCGAGGGATTCCACTTCGCGCTCAACAACGTCATCCTCAAGGACAACCGGATCCCGCCACGCGGGTTCTCGAACGCGGCGTTCGCAGCCGTGCAGGCGGAGCCCGTGCAGGCGACCTACGCCGACGGCCAGTACTGGGATGACACGTACTTCGTGATCCCTCCCGGCACCGCCAGCACGCAAGTCAACGTCTACCACCAGACTTCGACGAAGGAGTACATCGAGTTCCTTCGCGACAACGCGGACAACCCGATCCTGCCGGGCGACCTCGTTCAGCCACCCGCCAACAGCAACGCGACGACGCTGGGCGACCTCGTCCACGAGCAGTGGGTGAAGTGGGGGCGCAGCACGCCGACGCTGATGGACACGGCGGCGACGCTCGCGCGGGCCTGCAAGCCCGACCTGGGACAGCAGGGCGGCCTGCTCGGCGCCGACGGCCTGCTCAACAACAACGACTTCATCGTCTTTATCGACCTCTTCTTCACGCAGAGCCCGCTCGCCGATTTCGGCAGCCAGGGCGGCGTCGCTGGGTCTGACGGTGTGCTCAACAACAACGACTTTATCGCCTACATCGATGCGTATTTCGCCGCTTGCCCGTAAGCCCAGCGCGAAGTGTGAGAGCCTGAGAACACGCAAGCCCCGGCGCGACGCCGGGGCTTTTCATTGCGGTTGGCTGTCTGGGTGTGTGGGGGGGGGGGGGGGGGGG
>JAUXUZ010000122.1 GCA_030680655.1 Phycisphaerales bacterium | reverse complement strand
GATCGTCATGGTCTTGCCGGTGACGGTTCGCGTCAGCGCATCGGCGGGGTCCATGCGTGCGGGGAGCAGGTTGGTGCCGCCCCAACCGGGGCAGATGCACAGCCCGGCCTCGGGCAGGCCGATGGCGTAGGGCTTGGCCACACCGTCACGCACCGGCGCGGGCGCGGCGACGAGGCCGTCGCAGTGCATCGCGACCTCCAGGCCACCGCCGAGCGCAGCGCCGTTGATGGCCGCGACGGTTGTGCAGGGCATGGTGCAGAGGAGGCCGAAGACCTCCTGGCCGTAGCGGAGGTAGGTCTCGAGTTCGCTCTGGCTCATCGCGGCGATCGACTTGAGGTCAGCCCCGGCGATGAAGACGCGCGGAGACCCCGACGCGAGCACAACACCCGCGGGGTTCTGCTCGCGTGCGGCCTTGAACGTCTCCTCGAGCCGCTGGATCAGCCCGTGGTCGAGGATGCACATCGGTCCCTGGTTGGGCTCGATGGTGATCGTCAAGATGTGATCGGCGTCCAGGCTGGTGGGGAGGGCGGTGGGCATGTGACATCATTGGCCCGCGGCTGATCCGCTTCCTCGGGGCATGGTTAGGCGATCGCCTTGAACGCCGTGATCACGCTGTCCTTCGTCTTCGCGCGGTCGACGATGGGCGGGGGGTAGTTGCGCGAGAGCAGCGCCAGGCGTGCCGGGTCGTGGATGTCATCGGCCGTCACTTGCTTTAACTCTGGGACCCAGCGGCGGATGTAGTCGCCCGCCGGGTCGTGCGTGAGGCTCTGGCTGATCGGGTTGTAGATGCGGAAATAGGGGGCGGCGTCTGTTCCGGTGCTTGCCGACCACTGCCAACCGCCGTTGTTCTGGGCCTGGTCACCGTCGACGAGGTTGCGCATGAAGTGCCGCTCGCCCCAGCGCCAGTCGATGAACAGGTCTTTGGTGAGGAACATCGCGACGATCATGCGCACGCGGTTGTGCATCCACCCCGTCGCGGCGAGTTGCCGCATGCCCGCGTCGACGATCGGGTAACCGGTGAGGCCGCTGGACCATGCGTCAAAGTGCGCCTGGTTGTTTGACCAGGGGAGTCGGTCGGTCGCCGGGCGGAAGGCGCGTCCCATGCTTACGCGGGGGAAGTGGAAGATGATGTGCCGGTAGAACTCGCGCCAGACAATCTCGCTGATCCAGGTTGTTGGGCCATGGAGCGTTGACGTGAGCTTGCCGTCGTTGCAATCGGTCGCGGCGGCCAGGCACTGGCGGGGGCTGAGCGCACCGACGGCGAGGTAGGGCGAGAGCACGCTGGTGCCGTCGCGGGCCGGCGCGTCGCGATCGGTGTCGTAGCTCGCGATTGCGGTCTTGCAGAACCCACGCAGCCGCTTGCTAGCCTCGCTCTCGCCGGCGGGCCAGCGGGCGGGATCAATCGGAGTGTTGAGGCCCAGGGATGCGGCGGTCGGCACAGCGTCGGACGCAAGCCCGAGCGCTTCCTGGCGGATCGGTGCTGGCACCACCTTGATGCCGCCGCGGCCTTCAACCTCGGCGATCCACGCCTTCTTGAACGGAG
This sequence comes from Phycisphaerales bacterium, assembly GCA_030680655.1. Classification (GTDB taxonomy): domain Bacteria; phylum Planctomycetota; class Phycisphaerae; order Phycisphaerales; family UBA1924; genus JAJTGZ01. The sequence goes on along the minus strand of JAUXUZ010000122.1, from coordinate 2,825 downwards.
TGAAGACCGAGTATGGGCGATCGGCCTTGGTGCGGATGGCGTCGGGCGGGACGGCGACTTGATCGTGGAACAGCTGGAAACGCACGCCGGCACCCTTGCAGGCAGCAGCGGTCGCGGCGTCGCGGCGTGCTTCGTTGACCTCGTACTCGGTGTTTGCAAAGACGGCGTCGGCCTGTACTTCGCGGGCCGTCTTGACCACCAGCGGCGCGATGCCGTCTGGAGTCTGCACGCCTTTGATGAGCAGCGGGATGTTCAATCGCTCAAGCGAGCGGCCCATCTGGGCGAGTGAGCGGAGCCACAGGTCGATCTTGACCGGCGCATCGTCGTGCGCCGTCCAGTCCCCGGGCGAGAGCACCGCTAGGCACACAACGCTCTTCCCGCGTTCTTGCGACGCGTTGAACAGAGCCGTGTTGTCGCTGACGCGGACATCCCTGCGGACCAGTACGAGCGTTCGCAATGCGCGACTCCGAGGAGGGTCTTGCGGTCAATTCAAGTTGAGGGCGAAGAACAAGACGGTGAAGATCAAGTCTGCGATCACGATGCAGACGATCGACTGCACGACCGTCTCGGTTGTGGCCTTGCCGACGCCGGCGGCCCCTCCGCTGACCCTCAGGCCGTTGGTGCACGCGATCAGCCCGATCAACAGGCCGAAGACCAACGACTTGACCATGCCCGTAACGAAGTCGACTGTCTTCGCCTGCTGCAGGAGATTGTCGATGAACGTCTGGCCGGGGATGCCCACGACGGTCACGCCGACGGCGTAGCCGGCTGCGATCGCGGTGAGGTTTGAGATGACCGACAGCACCGCCAGCCCGGCGATCGTTGCCAGCACGCGGGGGATGACGAGGAACCTGACCGGGTTGAGGGCCTGTGCCTCGAGGGCCTCGATCTCCTCGCCAACGACCATCGTGCCGAGCTCGGCGGCGATGGCCGCACCGGCGAAGCCCGTGAGGACGATCGCGGCGATGAGCGGGCCGAGTTCGCGGAGGATCGCCACGCCGAGGATGTTCGCCGAGAGCTCTTTGCTGCCGAAGTTGTCCAGCGGCGGGGCCATCTGAAGAACGAGGATGAGCCCGACGCAGCCTGAGACCAGCGAGACGATGAACACCGACCGCACGCCGACGCGGACGAGCTGGCTGATGATCGCGGGCCGCCCGATCCGCACCTTCGGGCGTGTCATCGAACGCCAGATCCACTTGAGCACTTCGCGCAGGAGCAGCACCGCCGCGCCCACACGGTCGAGCACATCCAGCACCACGTCGCCGGCGCCCTCGACAAACCGCCTCACGGCTCCCGCCGGGCGGAGCTTGTGAAGGCCCGTCTTCGCGATGGTCCGTTGCAGCTGTGACATGGTGAGCGATGGACGGTGGCGGATTCGGCGATCAGGCGCTCAGCGCCTGCTCGACCGTTGACGTAATCGAGAAGACCATCGCCAGCTTGGCGATGTCGAAGATTGCGCGTACGCGCGGCTGGAGGCCGCACACGATGAGCTTGTGCTGGCCCTTGCGTGCCGCCTGCAGCGCCTCAACGAGCGTGGCCAGGCCTGACGAGTCCATGTACGAAACACCGGAGAGATCGACGATCAGGCGGCTGGGCGGTGGCACGGCCGCCGCGGAGCGCTTCAACTCGACCTTCAGCATGGGTGACGCGTTCAGGTCAACGTCTCCCTGGGGCGCGATGACCACCGCGCCGGCAATGGTCGAGACGTTGATCTTGAGGGCGTGGTCACTCACGGGCGACATCCTCTGTCTGCGGCCTCGCCCTTCGGCTGGGCCGAACGGTTCTTGATCATCGTCAGCCGCATGCCGCCCGCGGGCCCGCCCCGGTGCTCGTACTTAACGCTGTCCATCACCTGCTGGATGATGTGCACGCCGAGCCCGCCGGGCCTGATCTCTTCAAGGTCTCGGCTCTTGATCTCCGCGGGATCGACCTGCTTCGCTTCGTCCTCGATCACGATGCGCAGCGCGGTCGTGGGGTTCGGCTGACCGGGGGCGTCGGGGGTGGCCACGCCGCCCTCTGGGAACAGGCTGATCCAGATCGGCCGCTCGGGCGACTTGTCGTAGCCGTGGCGGATCACGTTGCACAGCGCCTCGTCGATCGCCAGCGCGATGTGCGCGGCCGACTCATCGCTGAAACCGAGCCGCTTAGCGATGCTCGACACCATCTCCCTCGCGCCGCTGAGGAACAGCGGGTTGGATCTGAGCTCGAGTTTCACGTGCGGCTCTTGAGGCGTCATCGATCCGTCCGGGGGGCCGGTGAGGGTGGGGGGGGAGGGGGGGGTAGGGGGGCTTCGGTCCGTGTGGGTGCAACCGTAGCCGGATCGTTGCCCGCTCCGCCCGGCTTGGCCACCGACTGCCTCCACCGCTCCTGGGCGACGCGGCGAGCGGAGGGAGCCGCCGAAGGATCAAAGCCCATGCGGTTCCCCGTGATGCTCTCCAACGCTGCGATCGCGATGAGCCGCTCGGCAGGGTCGTCGCTGCCGAGCATCTCTACGAGTGCCGGGACCGCCGTTTCGTCACCGGCGGCCGCCGCTTGGCCCGCTGCGTGCATGCGGCCCGCCGGGTCGATGCTCGTGAAGCTGTCGGGCGCATCAAACCGTGCACAGCCGCCGTGAAACGCGGCGGCTGTTACCGTGAGCGTCAAAAGAAACCCCGGTGTAGTTGTCCTCGCGGTGGTTCGCACGGTCACTTCCTCGGCGGAGCCGGTTCACTCGCTGCACATCGCTTGCGGAGTGTGGCGCCTTACTTCGCGCCCGACCTTTGCAGCAGTTCCTTCACGGCGGCCTCGAGCTGTGCATCCCGGCCGGCGGCTTCGTCCTGAGGCAG
>JAUXUZ010000113.1 GCA_030680655.1 Phycisphaerales bacterium | reverse complement strand
AGGCCCGCATCCTGGCCGAGGCACCGATCAACACGCCCGTGCTGATCCTGATGCCGACCTACTCGTTTGACCGCAACGACCCGCTCTACCGCCTGGCCGTGCGTGGGCGGTTGCACTTTGCCCTCCACTCGCTGGCCCAGGCGGAGGAACTCCACGCCCTGGCCAACAAGCTCGGCATGACGCTGCCGGTGCACGTGCAGCTTGATGTGGGCATGAGCCGCGGCGGCTGCCTGCCGGAGGAAGCGACGGCCCTGGTGCGCTTCGCCGTCAACGCTGCGCGCCTGCGATTGGCGGGCGTGATGACGCACCTGTCGTCGCCCGCGAGCGACGAGGTGTTCACCAAGGAGCAGGCACGCATCTTCCGGCACTGGATCGACGGGGTGAAGCCGCTGCTGGCCGAGAGCGCCAAGAAGGGGCACGGCCCGTGCGTCGTGCACATCGCCAACACGGCCGCGACGCTGCGCAGCCACAACCTGCACGGCACGATGCTGCGCGTCGGCCAGGGGATGTACGGCTACGGCGGCGAGAACTGGTTCGAGAACGATCAGCCCGAGTTCGCCGCGGCGGCGGAGAAGTTTGAGCCCGCGGTCCGGTGGCTCAGCCGCATTGTCCACGTGCAGGAGATCCCCGCGGGGTGGCCGGTGGGGTACGAGCGCACGTGGGTGAGCCAGCGTCCAAGCCGCATCGCGATCGTGCCGGTGGGGTACGCCGACGGCTACCCGCGGGCGCTGAGCAACCGCGGGGTGGTGAGGCTGACGGGCCTTGAGTGGGACCGCCCGCGCACGATCGGGCCGCTGGAAGACCGGCCCAACCCGGGCGTCGCGGGCAAGTTCGCCCGCGTGGTCGGGCGGGTGAGCATGGACCAGATCACCCTCGACGTGACCGATTGCCCGCAGGAACTGAGCCGCGTGGGGATGGAGGTTGAGGTTGTCGGTACTGACAAGGACGGCCCGAACCACCTGCCGCTGATCGCGACGCTCAGCAACTCGATCACGCACGAACTGCTCTGCCGGATCAGCCCGCACCTTGAGCGGGTGTACGTCGCGAGCAACGATCGGCCGGTTGAAGAGGGGATCGAGCCGCTGGCCAAGGTGGTGCCGGGGGGTGGCGTTGCCGGGCGGCGTATCGCGACTGGGGCCTGAATCTGGACATTGTGCAACGCCGCGGGCGCGGCGGGCGAACAATCGCCCATGCGAGCACTAGCAGCGGGCGTGTTGTTGGCCTTGGTCGGCTTCTCACCGGTCGCGAGGGGGCAGGCTGAACCGCCGAAACCAACGGTGAAAGAGGAGCGGACGGCCGAGGCCCGCGTGGCCCTGCAGAAGGCGCTCGACGAGTCGAAGGCGTCGGGCAAGGTGCTGCTGGTCACGTTCGGGACCGACGCCGGGAGGGCTCGGGCGAACGAGCAGATGCTGGCGGTGCCGGTGACGGCGGCGTGGGTCGCACGCCACGCGGTGACGCACGCGGTGTCGGATGTTGAGCTGGTGCGCGAGCTCACGCCAGCGGGGTTGAAGCAGACAGCCGGCATGGACCCGCTTTTCTTTGTCGACGGTGTGCTCGCGCCGCTGGGGGCGAGCGGTTCGTCGATCGTTATCCCCAACGCGCCACGCCCAGACCCGCGGACGGTGGCCGGGCAGGGATCGCTGGTGCAGGCGATGCGTCTTGACTGGACGCTGCGGGCGCCGCTGTTCAAGCAGGATTTCACGGAGCAGCAGGACGCGGCGATGAAGCCGATCCCCTGGCCCGGGACCGGCGAAGGCAAGCCGTCAGACCTGCTGGCGAAGCTCAACGCTGCGCGGGCGCTGGCGAAGGACAAGAAGTGGGACGAAGCGGCCAACGCTTACGCCAACGCGTGGTGGGAGGCGGGTGGGAGTGTGGTGACCGCGCCGATCAAGGTGGGGGCGATGGCGGCGGAGATGGCGCTGATTGCCCAGCAATCACCCGGCGCGAAGGACCGCCTCACCGGCCTGCGCCAGGAGTACGCCCGAGCGATGGACCTCCGGGATGCGCGTCAACTGCACGAGTACCTGATCCTCTGCCGCGTGCTGGGCGACCACGAGCTCAACCTGCGGTTCCTTGACGAAGCGACGCAGTCGAAGGCCGCGACGCTGGAGGTGCCTGCTTCTGACAGTCTGGCGATCGACTGGATGCTGCCGGTGTGCCACTGGAACGACCCGACCGAGGGCGTGAGCAAGCCAGCGGCGTGGTGCGTGCAGTTGATCCGCCAGTGCGACAAGCTGGCGGCACGCAAGGACGGCCCGCCGATGTCCGGCGCGATCGATTACGGCCGGTGGCTGGCGCGGGTGGAGGCGTCGCGCCGGCTGACGTGGCTGCTGATCTCCGGGCGCGACGCGCTGGCGGTTGTGCTGCGTGACGCCGTCGTCGCGGCCGACCCTTCGCCGGAGCTGAAGATGGCGATGGTGGCCACCGCGCTCGCCAGCGGGCAGAAACGCCCGTGGATGAGCGACCTGCTCAAGGGCGCGGAGGGGGATGACCTTCGCGACGAGTTGAAGAAGTAGCCGGGATCTGGTTACGGCTTCGCGCTCTCCGGAGCGCTCGAAGGGGCTGCGGCCGGTGCGGTGGGATCGGGCCCGTCGAGCCGTTCGTCGGAACCTTCCCACCCGCCGCCGAGGGCCT
>JAUXUZ010000110.1 GCA_030680655.1 Phycisphaerales bacterium | reverse complement strand
GTAGTGAACATCACCACGTGCGCGGGGATGGAGGATTACAACTCGTTCGGCCCGCGCGCGGCCGCCAAGGCAGCTCGCTCGATCGAGTTAGCTCAGTATGTCGTGGCCGTTGAGATGATGTGTGCCGCCCAAGGCCTCGATGTTCACCGGCCGCTCCGCTCGGGGCGCGGAGTTGAGGCTGCGCTCAAGATCGTGCGGTCGTACGTCAAGCCGCTCACCGATGATCGGCCGCTGACGGCGGACATCCACGCCCTGGCCGCGGCGATCGCGGACCGCGCGTTTTACAAGCCGCTTGGTGCAGCGCCGGACAAAGCCCCGGTGAAGGAGTCACCCAAGCGGTCGAGATGAACGAAGCGGTAACGTCACTTTGGCTGCGGGAGTTCCGGTGGTTGCTGCAGTTTGGCCGGGTCGTACCGCGTGCCCTTGAGCCTCGCGGCGGCCGCGTCCATCCCGGCCTTGTCCTTTCTCGCGTCGGCGAGGTCCCACAGCAGCGCGATCGTCTGGTGTGTGTCCTCATCGGCGGAGCCGAGCGAGCGTTCGCTCCGCTGGACCAGCGAGGTGATGAGCGGTTCAGCTTCGTCGAGGCGCTTCTGCTCGAGCAGGAGCGCGGCGTACAGCCCCTGGGACGTGAGCGTCAGCCGCGTGTCGGGGCCGAGACGCTTGATCCGTCCTTCCCACACCGCCTTCGCTTCGGCCTCGGCCTCTTCCAGTTTCCCCGTCTGGGCGAGCAACTGGGCTCGGTTGAACTTCACAAAGAGCGTGCTTGGATGGTCCGGCCCGAGCACGCTCTGGGCGACGCCCACCGCGCGGGTGTTGACGGCCAGCGCGTCGTCGCGTCGGCCGTTGAGGCTCAGCGCGGCCGTCAGGTTGCTCATCGACACGATGGTGTCAGGGTGGTCGACGCCCAGCGATTCGACGCGGAGGTCGTGCACCTCCTGCGCCAGCGGCAACGCATCGGCCCCGCGCCCCTGGTTCAGCAGCAGGGCGGTCAGGTCGTTCTTCACCACCAGCAACCGCCGGTCGTTTGGCGGCACCTGCCTGGAGAGACGCGCGACCACGTCACGCACCAGCCGCTCGCCCTCTTCGCGCTCGGCGGGCCCGTTCTCACCCAGCGTGAACTGGAGTGTCATCGCGCTGCGGAGCGTGAGCTGATCGTCCGGCCCGTACACCCGCTGGCAGAGCGCGTAGAGCCTGCGTGCCTCGTTCCGGGCCTCCGCTTCCTTCCCCAGCATCGACGCGAGATGAGCGACCTCCACGGCGGCGTCGATCGCCGTCCGCGACTCCTCGCCCGACAGCCGCCGCTCGATCGCCAGTGCCCGGCGGGCAAGCGGCTCGCCCTCAGCGGGTGAGCCGCTCTCTCGCAGGGCCTCCGCGAGCATCCGACACGCAGCAGCGGTCGCGCGGTCCTCGGGTGCGTTCTTGATATCGCGAGCGGCGGACCGCAGCATCTCGCGGACGGTCACGTCCTGGCCTCGGGTTTCCGCCGGCGTGCCCGCGCTGACCATCCGCTGCATGAACTTCAAGGCGCTCGCCGAGAGCGCCGTCTCGTCGCGTGCAACGTCCAACGCGCGGGTGGCGCGCACCGCCTGCCACATCGCAACGCTCGCGCCCACCAGCAACAGCGCCATGCCGGCGAGCACCCCCGCTGCGGCGACACGGTTGCGCCGAACAAGCCTGAAGAGCTGCTCGCCCAGCGTCGGCGGTCGGGCGCTGATCGGCTCGTCCATCAGCACACGACGCAGGTCGGCGCCCAGGTCGCTGGCGTGCTGGTAGCGCTCGCCCGGTTCCTTGGCGAGGGCCTTGAACAGCACTGTTTCAAGGTCCGCGGCGGTGCGCCTTCCCAGGACGTTTGCCAGCCCTTGCGGCCGGGCGGGGGTCTGCGAGACGATCCGCTCGACGGCGCCGATGATCGAGGCGTTGTCAACCGGGATTGGCGGCGTGCCGGTGACGAGCTCGTAGAGGATGGCACCAAGGGCGTAGACGTCGGAGCGGCTGTCGGCGATCGGGGTGGCCGCGGCACCGGGCCCCCCACCGCTGCGTGCCTGTTCGGGGCTCATGTACCGGAGCGTGCCGATCAGCTGGCCGCGAGCGATGTTGAGCGTTGCGTCGGGCCGGCGGGTGCGGTTGCTCAGGCTCGCGACGCCGAAGTCGAGGACCTTGGGTTGCCCGACGACGGGCGGCGCGTGTTGCGCCACGCGGCCGGTTGACGTCTGCCCCCCCCCTCCCATCTCGATCAGGACGTTGCCTGGCTTGAGGTCACGATGGACGACGCCACGCTGGTGGGCGTGCTCGACGGCGCCACAGATCTCCGCGACGATCGCGACCTTTGCGCGGAGTGAGCGGTCCTTTGCCCACACGCCGAGCGTCGGGCCCTCGACGAGTTCCATCGAGATGAAGAGCCAGCGTGAGACGGCCGGGGGTGGCGCATCGGCCTGTCTGGTCGGGTCGAGCACGAGGCGGAGCGTTCCCGCGGCGTAGACATGCGCGATTCCGGGGTGGTGGAGCGCGCCGAGGGCCTCGGCTTCGAGCATCAGGCGGCGCGCCGCACTGCCCCCGCCCGCGGCGCCGTGGCCGTTGCTTGGCACGGTGGTGGCACCGCGGGCGATGCCGCCGCGCATGAGCTTGAGCGCGACGCGCCGGGAGGGGAACGCCTGCTCGGCCTCGTAGACCACGCCCATGCCGCCGCGACCGAGTTCGTCGATGATCTTGAACGACCACGTCGAGCCGTCGCCGGGCTCGCCGAGCCCGTCAGCGCTGAGGAGGGTTCCGGGCGGGAGCGACGGTTCATCTTCGAACGCAGCGTGACCTCCTGATGACGTGGTGCCGAGCAGCGCTGCGGCCGGCCGATCGAGCAGCGATGAGCCGGTTCCAGAGCCTGCGGCGGCGCGGTCGCGTCCGTCTGCGCTGCGATCGGGATCGCTGGCGTGGAACATCAGCAGCGAGGCGACTTCGTTTGCGATGTCGGGTTGCTTGGCCTTCAGGGCGTGCAGGAAGTCTTCGCGCGCAGGTCCGCTCAACGCGGCCGCCTGCTCGAATGCCTTGCTGAGCGCATCGTGGGTGCTCACTGGACCCCCTCCGGCTTGTTCTGGCGCGCGGCGATTTCGCGCAGCAGCCACGCCCGCGCAAAGGCCCAGTCGTTCTTGACGGTGGCCGGCGAGACGCCAAGCACCTGGGCGGCCTGCTCGACGGTGAGGCCCGCGAAGAACCGGAGCATGACGACCTCGTGGCGGCGCTGGTCGAGCGCGGCGAGGGCATCCATCGCGGCGTCGAGGTGGAGCATCGACTCGGCGCCGGCCGCCCCTTCCGCCCCCGTTGCGGGGACGTGGTCCGCCGCGGCAAAGTTGGGGAGCGATCGGTCTTCAACACTGGCGCCGCCGTCGCCGTGGATGCGCCCGGCCAGGCCCTTGACGTGGCGTGCGCGGTCGATGAGGATGCGGCGCATGGCGATGGCGGCGGCGCCGAAGAAGTGGCGGCGGCCGTCCCAGTCTGGGCTTGGGCTGCGCTGGGCGCTGGGGCCGAGCAGTCGCAGGTAGGCCTCGTGCACGAGCACCGTCGGTTGCAGCGTGACGCCGCCGGCGAGGCCGCCGCGCTCGCGTTCGCCGGCGAGCATTGATGCGGCGAGGGCGCGGAGCTCCGCGTAGACAAGCGGCAGCAGTTCCTCGCTGGCCAAGCGGGAGGCGGCGTCGTCGGGTCGCCCTTCGGGGGCGGCGGGCGGTTGAGCGTCTTCGATGGCCATTGCCTGAGTGTACTGGTCCGCGGACCCGGCGGTTGCCGGCGGATGGTCGCGCGGATTGCCCGGACTGCCCTGGCTCTGCTACGCCCCACCCCCCACTGCTTTCTTCCCATTGCTTGGGCGTGGCCGCTACCCTTGTTTTATGACCCCGACCACCGCCAGCGCTCTGACATCACAGGCTGCCGCACGCGGCAGCGGCTCGACGCGTGTGTACAACTTCGGCGCCGGGCCGAGCACCCTGCCCGAGGAGATGATCAGGCAGATCCAGTCTGATATCTATGACTACGCCGGGACGGGGATGGGCATCCTTGAACTGTCGCACCGGGGCAAGGAGTACGACGCGATCGTCGCGGAGATCGACCGTGACGTGCGCAGCGTTGGCAACATCCCCGCCGACTACGACGTGCTGTTTATGACCGGCGGCGCAACGAGCCAGAACTACATCGTGCCCGCGAACCTGCTGCCGGAGGGCGCAACGGCGGACCACATCGTGACGGGGCACTGGGCGCAGGGGAGTTTCGACGACGCGAAGCAGTACACGTCGTGTCACAACAGCGGCGCGACGGTTCACAGCGCTTATCACGGCGGGGGTGACAAGTTTGCGCACCTGCCGGCGGATTCGGAGATCTGCTACAGCAAGAGCCCGGCGTACGTGCACATGACCAGCAACAACACCCTCTACGGGACGCAGTGGCTCGACGCGCAGGGGCGCACGCGGCTGCCGAACGTCCCGGCGGGGGCGTTCCTTGTCAGCGACGGGTGCAGCGACTTTTTCTGGGACGAGATGGACGTTTCGAAGTTCGGGCTGATCTACGGTGGTGCGCAGAAGAACATGGGGACGGCGGGCACCACGTTTGTCATCGTGCGGAAGGACCTTGTCGCGCGGGCGAGCAAGGCGATCCCGCGGATGCTGCAGTACGGGCTCTTCTCGAAGGAGGAGAGCCGCCCGAACACGCCGCCGATGTTTGCGATCTACACCGTGGGGCTGATGGTGAAGTGGGTGCGTTCGCAGGGTGGGCTGAAGGCGATGGGGCAGCGGAACCGGATGAAGGCCGGGCTGATCTACGACGCGCTTGACCGGCACGCCGGCACCGGCGGGTTCTACCTGCCGCACGCGGCGAAGGCCGACCGCTCGATGATGAACATAACGTTCAAGTGCGCGGCGGGGCCCGCGATGGACGACGCGTTTGTGGCCGGGGCCCGCGAGCACGGCATGGACGTCCTGAAGGGACACCGCATGACCGGCGGGATGCGGGCGAGCACGTACAACGCCATGCCCGTTGAGGGCTGCCGGGCGCTGGCGGAGTTCATCGACGACTTTGCGAGGCGCAAGGGGTGAGATGGGCGGCCATGGTCACTGGCGTAGTTTGTTCATGCGAACAGGCTCCGCCCAGATCGGCCGTGAATTGACACGGACGTCTCGCTCGCCGTGCAGACTTCGGTTACCCTTTGACATACGGATTCGCTCGTGGGCGAGGGGCCTGGAACCAGGAGGCCAAACAATGAGTGCTTTCCACCTGCTCTTTCCGCTCGCGGCTTCGGTGTGCGCATCGGGTCTGCTGGCCCAGACTGATACGAGCGACTACCGCGAAACGGTGGCCTCTGGTGATGACGCGAGCACGTACGTGCGTGAGTACTGCCTGGATACGTGCGACTGTGTGGGCCACGTGGGCACGGGTGCGCTCAGCGGCGGCTTCACGCTGCGGTTTAGCCACAACGACTTCTGGACCAGCTACTACGACGTTGTAGATGTGGAGTTGTTCAGCACCACGCCTTTTGAGCCGCAGGTGCACTACGTCGGCACGGGGACGTACGAGATCGGCGGGGACTTTGCCTACACCCATCGGCTGACGCTCAACCTTGTTCCGCTGCACGAGCCGGACCCGGGTGTTCATCTGTTTGACAGCGGCACTAAGCTGGTCTCGCAGGCATCGCAGTTCCCGGCGATTGTGATTTCTGCCAGCACGGAGGTGGCGGCGTGCACGCAGCGCACGTTGAACCTGCGCACAACGGCGGTTGCGTTGCCCTCTTGCGTGGCCGACATCGGCTCAACCGGCGGCGTAGCGGGGCGTGACGGGCGGCTTGACAACAACGACTTCGTCGTGTTCATCGACGCGTTCTTTGGCGGCGACCCTCTGGCCGATCGCGGCGTGCAGGGGGGCGTGCCGGGGAGCGACGGGGTGTATGACAACAACGACTTTGTGGTGTTTATCGACCAGTTCTTTGGCGGCTGCTGACGGCGCAGCCTGGTGGCGTGTGCGGGCTGGAGCGGGGGCTGCGGAGCGGCGCGGGGTTCCGTACGCTTGAAGCGTGACAGCCGCACCCGCCGATTCCACGCTCTTTGACACGCGACGGACGCTGATCCCGTTTAAGACCTCGCTGCTGCCGCAGATCTTCTGCGACACGCTGGTGATCGGTTGCGGCGTGGCCGGATTGCGGGCGGCGATCGCGGCGGCCGGGCACGGCGACACGATCATGCTGGGGAAGGATGAGCCGCAGATGAGCAACACTGCGTGGGCTCAGGGGGGCATCGCGGCGGTGACGGACGCGGGGGACACGGTGGAGTCGCACATCAACGACACGCTGGTTGCCGGCGCGGGGTTGTGCGATGCGCCGATGGTTGAGCAGGTGGTGCGGCGCGGGCCGGCGCGGATCGCGGAGCTGCTTGAGTGGGGCATTCGGTTTGATAAGGATGTGGCGGGCCGGCTGAAGCTGGGGCTCGAGGGTGGGCACTCGCTGCACCGCATTCTTCACGCCGATGGCGACGCGACCGGGCGCGAGTTGTTTCGGTGCCTGTGGGAGCGGGCGACGGCGACGGCGGGGCTTCGTGTGTTCACCAAGTGCTTTACGTTGGACTTGCTGACGGGCGAGGGCGGGCGCGTGCTGGGGGCGCTGACGCACCACGCCAAGTATGGCCTGCAGGTGATCTGGGCGCAGCGGACGATCCTGGCGTCGGGCGGGGCTGGGATGGTCTACCGCGAGACGACGAACCCGCGCACCGCGACGGGTGACGGGATCGCGATGGCGTTCCGGGCGGGCGCATCGATCGCCGACATGGCGTTTGTTCAGTTCCATCCGACGTGCCTGTACCTGGCCGGCGCACCACGTTCGCTCATCACCGAGGCGATCCGCGGGGATGGTGCGCTATTGATTGATCAGAGCGGGAAGCGGTTTATGACGGGGGTTCATCCGCAGGCGGAGCTTGCGCCGCGTGATGTGGTGACCAAGGGGATCGTCGAGCACCTGGCGAAGGCCGGCGGGACGAACGTCTACCTGGATTGCCGAGGGATCGCCGGGTTTGGGCGCGCGTTCCCGGGGATCGCGGCCCTGCTGAAGCGGTACGACCTTGACGCGTCGCGTGATCCGATCCCGGTGCATCCGGCGCAGCACTACACGATCGGCGGGGTGTGGAGCGACCTGCAGGGCCGCACGACGTTGCCGGGCTTGTGGGCGATCGGCGAGGCGGCGTGCTCGGGGCTGCACGGTGCGAACCGTTTGGCGAGCAACTCGCTGCTGGAGGGGCTGGTGATGGGTGAGATCGCCGGCAACGACACGGTTGAGGCCGGGCGGGAGGGAGGCGAGGGCGGGGGGGGTGGGCGCGCGTCGATGGCGTTTACGGTGCCACCGACAGAGGCGGGTGACCTTGACCTTGCGGATGTTGAGTCGTCGCTGCGGTCGGCGATGTGGCGGAACGTGGGGATCGAGCGAAGCGGTGCGCGGCTGCGGAGTTCGGTTGACATGATCGAGTTCTGGGGCCGGTACACGCTCGACAAGGTGTTTGATGATGTGCGCGGGTGGCAGGTGCAGAACATGCTGACGGTCGCCCGGTTGATTGCGCAGAGCGCCCTCGCCCGGGAGGAGAGCCGCGGGGCCCACTGGCGGAGTGATTTTCCGACTCCGGCGGCCAGCGCGGTGCACGACGTTGTTGCCCGTACACTTTGAGCGATGATGCGGCGCCGTTGCACACACCTTGGCATGATTGCGGCGGCGCTGGCGGTGGCCGCAGGAGTATCGGGGTGCGCTGAGGAGACGACGGTGATCTCGGAGCGTGGGCTGCTGATCGGCTTGCCCGATGCCGAGCGTGGAGGCAAGCCGCTGCGGGGTGGCGGTGGGTCGGCGAACCCGCTGGAGACGATGGGGGATGGGGAGTTGATCCGGACGACGCCAACGGGGGAGCGGTTTCTTGTGAGCCAGAGCCCGCGGCACGTGATCATCCTGACGCGCCGGCTGCTGGCGAGCAACGATGAATCGGACCGGGTTCTGTTCTACAACCAGCTCATCAGCGACGACACCAAGCGTCGGGCGATCTCGGAGGGGAACGACCCGACCCGCATCCTCGAGTACTTCACGGAGAATCGGGCAGAGATTCTGGACCTGCTGGCGGCGATGCCGATGGGGGAGTTGTCACCCGATGTAGCGTTTGAGCACGTGGAGGATGGGAGCGGGAAGGACCGCTCGCGCCTGCGGATCCGCTCGTCGCTGGCGCGCAAGCTGGAGTTCACGGAGCTGTGGGTTCAGCGCGAGGGTGGCGGGAAGGGGCAGGCGGGGTACAAGCTGCTGTGGGTGAAGTAGGAGGGGGGGGGTAAGGCCCGCATCGCCGGTTCCGTTCCTTCACCGGCGAATCGGTGCCTGATCGCGGGCCTGTGAGAATTGGGGTAATCTCGGACCTGCGCTCGGTGTGCGATGAGCGGTGGGTGAAGCGGATTTGAAGTGTGACGCGGAAGGTTGAGCAATGATTGAAGCGATGCTCACCGCTCCGCCGAAACCATGCTCCAGAATGAACAGCCTCCACTTCCTGCGGCGAGCGGTCGTTTGTACCGGCATTGTTGTCTGTCTGAGCGGCGAATTGCCCGGCGGCAAGGCTTTGGCCGAGCCGCTGGAGGGTGCGGTGCGGGCGTCGCTGAACAGCGCCCGCCTTGAGAAGGCACGCGTTGGGGTGGCGATCGTCGACTGCGATTCGCGCGAGTCGCTGGCGTCGATCAACTCCAGCGAGCTGTTTGCGCCGGCCTCGAACCTGAAGCTGATCACGTCGGGCGTTGCGCTCTCGATCCTCAAGGACTTTGAGTTCAAGACGGGCTTCTCGGCGCCGGGCGACGGCCGGCTGATCATCAAGGGCGCGGGTGACCCGGCGCTGTGCGACCCGAAGCTGCTGGGCGAGCAGGGGTGGTCGGTGGAGAGGTTCATCTCGCGGGTGGTTGACGCTGCCCGGGCCGCGAAGGTGAGCGGGATCAAGGAAGTGATCGTTGATGACCGGGTCTTCGAGCGCGATACGGCGGGGGCGCCGCCGGTGCACCCGACCTGGCCGAGGGAGCAGTTGAATCAGTGGTACTGCGCGCCGGTGAGCGGGCTGAACTTCTTTACGAACGTGCTGGAGTTGCGGGCGAGCCGCGGCGAGCGACTGGGGATGAAGCCGAACGTGACGACGGAGCCGGCAGCGCCGTGGCTGGTGAACCTGGACCTGTCTTCAACGCGGACGGTGAACGACGGGAGCAACTCGCTCTGGGCGCAGCAGGACCGCGGCGGAGGGGGCGGCGGGACGTTCTCGTTCAAGGTGTTCGGCGATGTGAAATCACCGATCGCGGCGCCGGTGAACGTGACGGTGACGCAACCGGGGGTGTTCTTTGCGAGCCTGCTGTTCCACGGCCTGTGGGAGGCGGGCCTGACGGCGGACTGGCGGCCGAGCAACCCCCCACCGGTGCGGATCGCGGTTGAGGGCGAGGACCTGGTCGCGGCTTCGTCGGCGCCGTTTGCGGTGATTACGACGCCTTTGGCGACGGTTCTGCAGCGCTGCAACGTCGATTCGCAGAACCTGTACGCGGAGTGCCTGTTGAAGCGGACGGCGTTTGAGGTGACGCAGCAGCCGGGGTCGTGGTCGACGGGGTCGCAGGTGATCACGATGCTACTGACGGAGAAGCTGGGGCAGGAGGCGCGGGGGGTGCGGATCGTTGACGGGTCGGGGCTGAGCAAGGACAACCAGGTGTCGCCGATGGTGCTGGCCCGCTGGCTGGCGAGCATGCAGCAGGACAAGTCGATCGGGGCCGAGTTTCTGGCGAGCATGGCGCGAGCCGACGACAAGGACGCGAGGATCAGCAAGCGGTTTGTCGATCGGCGGCTGGCGAGCACGGTGTACGCCAAGACGGGGTACATCAAGAACGTGCTCTGCCTGAGCGGGTACGTGGTGCGCGGCGATCGGACGATCGCGTACAGCGTTCTGGTGAACGAGATCGGTGCTACGCCCGGCCAGCGTGTGAAGGACTTTCAGGAAGACGTTGTGGTCACGATCGACCGCTGGCTCTCTCGCGAGCGGGGCGTTGCCGGCAGCAATTGAGCCCTGGGACGGAACGGGTGAAGGTGTGTGGCCGGCTCGCCACCCGGCGATCGGGTGGGTATCCTGCTTCTCGACACGCCTTGGGCAATGCCCGGGTTCGGAGAAGCCTCGATGAGCGAACCGGCGACGCAGCCTATTCCCCTACCGCAGATTCGAGCACTTGGTGAAACCTCACGCAAAGACGCCTGGTGGCTGCAGCCGGTGGCGACGTTCGCCGGGCTGTTCGCGTTCATCGTCTATTCGACGTGGGCGGCCTTTCAAGGGGCGCACTACTGGGTGGACCTGAACGGTGCGCACTACCTCTCCCCGATGTATTCGCCGGTAATCTTCGATGCGGTGGGCCAGCACTCTGGGCACGCGTGGTTCGGGCAGCCGCCGGAGTGGCTGGTGAAGCTGTTCCCGGCGTTCATCGGGTTCTCGCCGGCGCTGCTGATCCTGTGGGCGCCAGCCGGGTTCAGGTTCACGTGCTACTACTACCGCGGCGCTTACTACAAGTCTTTCTGGGGCGACCCGCTCTCGTGCTCGGTGGGCGAGCCGGGCTTCCGCAAGGAGAAGTACCGCGGCG
This sequence comes from Phycisphaerales bacterium, assembly GCA_030680655.1. Lineage (GTDB taxonomy): Bacteria > Planctomycetota > Phycisphaerae > Phycisphaerales > UBA1924 > JAJTGZ01. Next base: position 2,964 of record JAUXUZ010000110.1, on the reverse strand, counting down.
AGAACTCGTTCCCGCTGATCTTCCAGAACATCCACCGGTACTTCCTGTACCTGGCGCTGGTGTTCATCGTGCTGCTGGCCTACGACGCGGTGATTTCGTACACGTTTACCGGTGCTGATGGGCAGCGGCACTTTGGCGTGGGGGTTGGGTCGCTGGTGCTGACGATCAACCCGATTCTGCTGGGCGGGTACACGTTCGGCTGCCACTCGCTGCGTCACCTGATCGGCGGCAAGCACGACTGCGTGAGCACGTGCAGCTCGGCCCGTAAGAGCGCGTACGGCGGTGTGTCGTGCCTCAACCGCAAGCACATGCTGTTCGCCTGGATGAGCCTGTTCTGGGTCGGCTTCACGGACGTGTATGTGCGGCTGGTATCGATGGGCGTGTGGACCGACTGGAGGATCATCTGACATGGATCAGTTCACGACGCACGAGCACGATGTGCTGGTGATCGGGGCGGGCGGGGCTGGCCTTCGGGCCGCGATCGAGGCTTCGTCGCTTGGGTGCAAGACGGCGGTGGTGTGCAAGTCGCTGCTGGGCAAGGCGCACACGGTGATGGCCGAGGGGGGCATGGCCGCGGCGATGGCGAACGTGGACGACCGCGACAGCTGGAAGGTGCACTTCGCCGACACGATGCGTGGCGGGCAGTACCTGAACAACTACCGGATGGCCGAGCTGCACGCGAAGGAGGCGCCGGCGCGGGTGCGCGAGCTTGAGGCCTGGGGCGCGGTGTTCGACCGGACCAAGGAGGGCAAGATCCTGCAGCGGAACTTCGGCGGGCACCGCTACCCGCGGCTTGCGCACGTGGGCGACCGCACGGGTCTGGAGATGATCCGCACGCTGCAGGACCACGGCGTGCACTCGGGCATCGAAGTGTTCATGGAGATGACGATCATCGACTTGCTCAAGGACGGCGAGCGCGTGGTTGGCGCGGTGGGCTACGACCGCGAGCGCGGGCGGTTCCGCGTGTGGCACGCAAAGTCGGTGGTGCTGGCGACGGGCGGCATCGGGCGGGCGTTCAGCATCACGAGCAACTCATGGGAGTACACCGGCGACGGCCAGGCGCTGGCCTACCGGGCCGGGGCGGACCTGCTGGACATGGAGTTTGTGCAGTTCCACCCGACGGGCATGGTGTGGCCGCCGAGTGTGCGAGGCATCCTGGTGACCGAGGGCGTGCGCGGCGAGGGCGGCGTGCTGCGGAACAAGGACGGCAAGCGGTTCATGTTTGATGACATCCCCGACAACTACAAGCCGCAGACGGCCGACAACGAAGAAGAGGGATGGCGCTACGTGCAGGGCGACAAGAGCGCCCGCCGCCCGCCGGAGTTGCTGACGCGCGACCACGTCGCCCGCTGCATCAACCGCGAGGTCAAGGCCGGGCGTGGCTCGCCCCACGGGGGCGTCTTTCTCGACATCGCCTGGACCCGCGGCCAGAAGGACGCCAACGGCAAGACGATCGACGCCGACTACATCAAGAAGAAGCTGCCGAGCATGTACCACCAGTTCCACCAGCTGGCGGGGCTCGACATCACGACCACCCCGATGGAAGTCGGCCCAACGACCCACTACGTCATGGGCGGCGTGAAGGTCGATGGCGACACGCAGATGTCCAATGTTCCCGGGCTCTTTGCCGCGGGAGAGGTGGCGGCGGGCCTGCACGGCGCGAACCGCCTTGGTGGCAACTCGCTCTCTGACCTGGTCGTTTTCGGCAAGCGTGCCGGCGAGTTCGCGGCCAAGTACGCGAAGGAGAACGGCGCGGGGCGCGTCAACACCGACCAGGTGAACAAGTCGATCGCCGATGCGCTCGCGCCCTTCGAGCGCGGCGTGTCGGGCGGCGGCGAGTCCCCCTACGCCATCCAGTTTGACCTTCAGCAGCTGATGCAGAAGAACGTCGGCATCGTCCGCGTCGAGTCGGAGATGCAGGAGGCCCTCGCGGGCATCAAGAAGTTGAGCAAGCGGGCCGAGACGGTCTCTGCCATCGGCCACCGCGAGTTCAACCCGGGCTGGCACTCGGCTATCGACTTGCGGAATCTGCTGACCATCTCCGAGGCCGTGACGATCTCAGCGATCGAGCGGAAGGAGAGCCGCGGCGCCCAGTTCCGCGACGACTACCCCAGCAAGAGCGACGAGTGCTCGAAGTACAACAACGTCCTCAAGCAGGCCGGTGATGGCTCCATGCAGCTCATCCGCCAGCCCGTCCGCGAGCTCCCCGGCGAGCTCAAGCAGGTCATCGAAGAGCAGAAGGTTTGAACCCACGCTAAGGCCGCTACGCCCGAGACCGCGAATCCGTCCGGCATCAACTCTCTGGAAGACACCATGCCCGCAACCACCTTCAAGATCCTCCGCGGCGACTCCAAGGCCTCAGGGTTCAAGGAGTACACCACGAACATCACCGAGGGCATGGTCGTCCTCGACGCTGTTCACCAGATCCAGGCCGAGAGCGCGCCGGACCTGGCCTGCCGGTGGAACTGTAAGGCGGGCAAGTGCGGGAGCTGCTCGGCGGAGATCAACGGCAAGCCGCGGCTGATGTGCATGACGCGGATGAACGAACTGCCGCCGGGTGAGACGGTGACGATCGAGCCGATGCGGGCCTTCCCGCTGCTGCGCGACCTGGTGACGGATGTTTCGTGGAACTTTGAGGTCAAGAAGAAGATCAAGAAGTTCAAGCCGCGGGCGCCCGACAACGCCGACGGCACGTGGAACATGCAGCAGGAGGACGTTGACCGGGTGCAGGAGTTTCGCAAGTGCATCGAGTGCTTCCTGTGCCAGGATGTGTGCCACGTTCTGCGTGACCACCACAAGCACAACGAGTTCATCGGCCCGCGGTTCCTGGTCTACACGGCGGCGCTTGAGATGCACCCGCTCGACACCGAGGACCGGCTGAAGGACCTCAAGGATGAGCACGGCATCGGGTATTGCAACATCACCAAGTGCTGCACGAAGGTCTGCCCGGAGCACATCACGATC
>JAUXUZ010000105.1 GCA_030680655.1 Phycisphaerales bacterium | reverse complement strand
TTGGTGCCGATCGCGCTGATCGACCACTCGAAGACGCCCATCGGGCCGTTCCAGACGATCGTCTTGGCCTTGCGCACGACGTTGGAGTACTGCGCAAGCGTCTTTGGCCCGATGTCCAGGCCCATGAAGCCCTCCTTGATCGAGCCCTCGAAGATCTCCTGATCACCGTCTTCGCTGAAGGTCGTCGAGGCGACGTGATCGCTGGGGAGGTGGAGCTGGCACTTGGCCTTGGCCGCAAGGTCGAGCAGGCGCTTGGCCGCCGCCACATCGTCGTCACTGGCGCGGCTGCTGCCGATGGGCTTGTTCTGGGCCTTGAGGAACGGGTAGGCCATCGCGCCGCCGACGAGGATGTCGTCGGCCTTGCCCAGCAGGTTCTCGACCACGCCGATCTTGTCGCTCACCTTGGCGCCGCCGAGCACAACGACGAACGGCCTGGCCGGGTTCTTCAGCGCGCCGTCGAGGTACTTCAGCTCCTTCTCAAGCAGCAGCCCGGCAACGCACGGCTTGTCCTGCGCTTTCATCGCCTTGGGCACGGCGTACATGCTGCCGTCGGCGCGGTGGGCCGTTCCGAACGCGTCGTTGACGTACACGTGCCCGTAGCCGGCGAGCTTCTCGGCGTAGCCGGGCTCACCCTTCTTCTCGCCTTTGTCAAAGCGGACGTTCTCCAGCAGCACAACCTGCCCGGGCTTGAGCGCGGCGACGGCCGCACCCGCGGCGGCATCGATGGCGTCGGTGGTCGGGAAGATCACGTCCTTGCCCAGCAACTCGCTCAGGCGTGCGGCGACGGGCTTGAGCGAGAACTCGGCTTCGTACCCCTTGCCCTCGGGACGGCCAAGGTGCGACATCAGCACCAGCGACCCGCCGCGGTCGAGCACGCTCTTGAGCGTGGGGAGCGCCTCGCGGATGCGGCGATCGTCTGAGATCGCGCCATTCTCGATCGGCACGTTGAAGTCAACGCGGCAAAGGACCCGCTTGTTGGATACGTCGGTCTGAGCGATGGTCTTTTTGGCCATTGGAGATCCCTTCGGAGTGAACCACAAAGACACAGAGGCACAGAGAAGAGCGGACTGTCTTTCTCTGTGCCTCTGTGTCTCTGTGGTAAGAGGCTTTCAGTGCCCGTTAAGAGTCGGTGCGTCGGACTTGAAGATGCGGTCCGCGGCGGCGCGGAGCGTGGGAAGCCCGTGGTCGTTAAGGCGCTCGCGCAGATGCGCAAGGCGCGTGCCGAGCGAGGCGTCGATCAGGCGGTCGCCGATCTGGATGCGGATGCCACCGAGCATCGACGCGTCGGTGTAGGTGTGCAGCACCGGCGGCTTGCCCAGCTTGGCCTGCAGCTGGCTCGACAGCGCCGCCTTGTCGCTGTCAGAGAGAGCCGTCGCGGTGTACACATCAACCTCGACGCGTCC
>JAUXUZ010000100.1 GCA_030680655.1 Phycisphaerales bacterium | reverse complement strand
GGAGGGGGCGGTCTTCGTCGAGGAATCGGCAAATCTGCTCGAGCTCGTGGAGCATCTGCTTGAACCAGAGCTCATAGACCTGGTGGGCCTGGATGAAGAGGAGCTCGTCGGGGTGGTCGGTCTTGGGGCGCTGGAGGGTGAGCAGTTCGGGCACCATGAGATAGGAGCCGTAGGTGAGCGTGGTTGAGTGGTAGATCGGGTTCTCGGGGGGGGCCATGCCGCAGGGTACGGAGGGCGTGGGCGCTCCACCACCTCACGGGGCGCGGCGGAGGCTGAGCGTGGGGTGGGGGCGGGGTCTGGTCTTTTGCGGGGGTTTGGCGGTCTGAGCCGATATCTGGCCGGCCGCCAGTTCCGCCGGACAATTGACGGCCGGTGGTAGTAGGATGCGGGCTTGACGGGAAAGGACTCCCCATGCCCAACTCCAGCGCCGATGGTTCGATGCCGTTTGACCCAGACAAGGACGTTCACGCCATGGTCAGTCTTCGCCAGTCTCTCCCTGCTACGCGATCGTCGATCACCCACAAGTTTGTGATCGGCGGGCACGAGGGGTACCTGACGATCGGCCTGCACGGTGACGGTCGGCCGGGGGAGATCTTCATCAAGATGAGCAAGGAAGGGTCGACGATCAGCGGGATGTGCCAGGCGTTCTGCCGGGCGTTCTCGCTGGCGCTGCAGTTTGGGCTCACGATCGACGAGGCGGTTGTCCGGTTCAAGGGGATGCGGTTTGAGCCGATGGGCCTGACGAACAACCCGGACATCCCCGAGACGCTGAGCATCATCGACTACGTCGCCCGGTACCTCGAGCTTGAGTTCGGGAGCGGTCGGCGGTATTGAAATGAAATCTCAGCGGGTGTGAGCTCGCGGCTTGTGCGCGGTTGCTGTGCGCTACGCTCACGCCCTTGAACCTCTGGCTGTGGGCCATCCTGCTCTGCGTGATCGCCGTGCTCGCGGTGGTGGAGTTTGCGCTCCTGGCGCGGCGGCCGCGCATCATCGCGCCGGCGGAGGCGCTGGCGGGGACGGGGCTCTGGATCATTGCGGCGGCGATCTTCGCGCGGCTGATCTACGTCGTGTACCAGAACAACTGGTTCGGCATCGAGACGTTCCTCAGCCCGCCGATGAACAGGGCGGACCTGGATGGCACCACCGCGCTGGTGCAGTTCTTTACGGTCTATGTCGCTGAGATCGCGCTGAGCCTGGACAACATCGCGGTGCTGTCGCTGCTGCTGGTGTTCTACAGGGTGCCGCAGGCGCTGGTGGCGCGGGTGCTGTTCTGGGCCGTGACGGTCTCGCTGGTGGTGCGCTTCGCGCTGATCGCGGCGGTGGGCCCGGTCTCGCTGGCGGTCGACTGGCTGCACTACGTGTTCGCGGTGCTGCTGCTGGCGGCTGTGGTGCGGACCTTGCTGCTGCCCGACGCGGACGATGCCGAGCGCATCGGGAAGGGGCTCATCCCGCGTTTGATCGGGCGGATCGTTCACGTTGCCCCCGAGCCGGACGGCATGCGGCTGACGACGCGGATTGTCGACCCCGTGAGCGGGAAGCTCAAGTGGGCGCTGACGCCCCTGACGGCGGTGGTCTGTATCGTCGCGATCGCCGACGTCACTTTTTCGGCCG
>JAUXUZ010000099.1 GCA_030680655.1 Phycisphaerales bacterium | reverse complement strand
GCCGACATCGACGCCGGCGCACCAGTGAACGCCGACGGCAGCATCAACCTCGTGCATTACGCCGCGTGGCTCGTGAAGGAGATGTCCGCAGGTGGCGATTGATCCGCGCAAACTCAAGCCCGGCGAACTCGCGCGGCTGCTCAACAGCACGCCGCTGGGAGAGGTGATCAGCGAGCGCCAGCTTCATCGCCATCGCACTCGCGCCGGCTTCCGCGTCGCCGCCGATGGCGACGCGGGCAAGGTCGATCTGTTCCGGTACGTCGCTTGGCTCGTGACCACGCGGCACGAGGCGATCGCTGAAGCGGCGGCCGAACCCGTCGGGCTCACCGGCTACGACGCGATGAAGGAGCGTGCCCGGCTCCGCAACGCGATGCTCTCACTCTCGGGTCGGGACATCGGCGACCTGCCTCCGGTCGCTGATCCCGCTCGCAAGGAAAAGGCCGCGAGTGACTTCCGGTTCTTCTGCGAGGCCTACTTCTCGCAGACGTTCCACCTCAAGTGGTCGGACGATCACTTGAAGGTCATCGGCAAGATCGAGCAGGCGGTGCTCGAAGGCGGGCTGTTTGCGATGGCGATGCCACGCGGCTCGGGCAAGACCTCGCTGTGCGAGGTGGCGTGCTTGTGGGCTCTCGTCTATGGCCACCGAGATTTCGTGGCGCTGATCGGCTCCGACGAGGAGCACGCGGCTGGAATGCTGGAGAGCATCAAAGCGGAACTTGAGAACAGCGAGATCCTCGCCGGCGACTTCCCGGAGGTATGCCATCCCATCCGATCACTTGAGGGGATCCACCAACGGGCCTCGGGGCAGCTGTTCCGGGGCAAGCAGACGCACATCGGCTGGACCGCAAAGGAGATCGTGCTACCGACGATCACCGGCTCCGTCGCATCCGGGGCGATCATCCGCGTGGCGGGGATCACCGGTCGTATCCGCGGCATGAAGCACAAGCGGGCTGACGGAACTTCTGCTCGTCCGTCGCTGGTGCTCATCGACGACCCGCAGACCGACGAGAGCGCTCGCTCGCCGTCGCAGTGCGCCAACCGCGAACGCATCCTCGCCGGCGCGATCCTGGGTCTGGCCGGGCCCGGCAAGAAGATCGCTGGGCTGATGACACTGACGGTCGTGCGACCCGACGACCTGGCCGACCGCATCCTCGACCGCGACAAGCACCCGCAGTGGCAGGGCGAACGCACGAAGATGGTCTACGCGTTCCCAGCTCGGGATGCGCTGTGGCAGCGCTACGCCGAGCTCCGAGCCGATGGGTTGCGCAACGACCGTGGCACCGCCGAGGGCACCGCCTTCTACAAGCAGCACCGCACAGCGATGGACGAAGGCGCAGTGATCGCTTGGCCAGAGCGGTTCAATCACGACGAGCTTTCAGCCCTTCAGCACGCGATGAATCTGAAGCTCCAGGATGAGGCTGCGTTCTTCGCCGAGTATCAGAACGAACCGCTGCCGGAGGTCCAGGCGCTCGATGACCTCCTCAGCGCCGACCAGATCGCTGGGAAGCTCAATGGGCAGGCTCGAGCCGAGATCCCCATCGGCTGCACGCGGCTGACGATGTTCGTCGACGTGCAGGGCAAGGCGCTGTTCTACCTCGTCGCAGCATGGGAAGACGACTTTACCGGCTACGTGATCGACTACGGCACGGAGCCCGACCAGAAGCTGGCGGGGGGTTACTTCACGCTGCGGGACATGCGGCGCACGCTCGCGGCCGCTGCGCCCCACGCCGGGGTCGAGGGCGCGATCTACGCGGGGCTCGAGCGGCTGGCAGAGGCGTACCTGGCTCGCGAGTGGCGACGCGATGACGGCGCGATGGTGCGGATTGATCGCTGCCTGATTGATGCCAACTGGGGATCGTCAACGGATGTGGTCTACCAGTTCTGCCGTCAGAGCCCGCACGCGGGCGTGCTGATGCCCAGCCACGGCCGATACGTCGGCGCATCGAGCCTGCCCTTCGGCGACTACAAGCGCAAACGCGGCGAGCGCGTCGGGCTCAACTGGCGCGTGCCCGTGGTGACGGGCAAGCGCAGTGTCCGTCACATCGTGTTCGACACGAACTACTGGAAGTCGTTTGTGCATGCTCGCTTGGCGGTGCCCATGGGTGATCCGGGGTGTCTGTCGCTCTTTGGCAACAAGCCTGAACCGCACCGTCTGCTCTCTGAGCACCTCACCAGCGAGTACCGGGTGAAGACCGAGGGACGCGGCCGCACGGTTGACGAGTGGAAACTCCGTGTTGAGGGGCTCGACAACCACTGGCTGGACTGCCTGGTCGGCTCGGCCGTCGCGGCATCCATGCAAGGCGCCGTTCTCTTCGGCACGGACCACAAGGTGGTCGTGCGTCCGAGGCTGAAGCTCTCGGCACTACGAGGGAGGAACTCGTGAAGCCAGCCCCCACGCCGAAGCCAATCGCCCCGAACATCCCCAAGGGCATCTGCTGTCCCAAGTGCGGCTGCGGTCACTTCGAGGTTCTCTACACGCGTGCGACGCCCGCTGGCACCATCCGCCGACGCCGCCAGTGCCGACACTGTGGCCGGCGGGTGACTACGTCCGAGCGGATCGGGGCGTAGTCCGCGGGCACGGTTCTACCCGTGTAATGAACTCGCACATTTGTAGCGTGACATTCGGGATCGTGGGCGGCGACGGGTTAGGTGCTCTTTGGAGGCACCACCGCTCATGCCCGATCCCGAGCCAACCCCCAACCTCGAACAGGCCATCCGCGACAACGCGGCGGGTCCTGCCAAGGCCGCGGGCGACTCGGGAAGCGTCGAGCAGCATTCGCTGAAGGATCAAATCGAGGCCGACCGCTACCTCGCGTCCAAGAACGCCGCGAGGAAGCCCGGCCTCGGCATCAAGTTCGCCAAGATCGTCCCGCCCGGTTCTGTCTGACCACCATGCTCAAGACCATCACCAACATCCTGAGCCGGGCGACACGGAGTCGATCCCCTGTTGATCTCTCCCCATCCTCCGCAGCCGCGCGAGGCTCGCAAGGACGCGGGCCCCGTGCGGATCGCGGAGCTCGCCGGCTCGTCGTCGCCAAGTTCGATTCGGCCAAGACCACCCCGGAGAACCGCAAGCATTGGGCAAACGCCGACGGCCTCTCGCCCAACGCCGCGATCAATCCCGAAGTGCGGCGAGTCCTCCGCAACCGCGCCCGCTACGAGGTCGCCAACAACTCCTACGCCAAAGGCATCGTCCTCACGCTCGCCAACGACACCATCGGCACCGGTCCCCGGCTGCAGATGCTCACAGATGACCCTGACGCGAATGCCCGGATCGAGGATGCGTTCGAGCAGTGGTCGCGAGCGGTGGACCTCCCCGGCAAACTCCGCACAATGCGACTGGCCCGCGCCGAGAGCGGCGAGGCGTTTGCGCTGCTTGTCAGCAACCCCGGCATCGGCTCACCCGTGTCGCTGGACCTCAAGCTCATCGAAGCGGACCAGATCTGCACGCCGCTGCTGCGTCGTGGCCGCAACGATGAGATCGACGGCATCGCACTGGACCCGTGGGGCAACCCGTCTGCCTACCGCGTGCTCAAGCGGCACCCCGGTGACAGCGGCGTGTTCCGCACACCGTTTGACGACCTGGCTGCGTATGACACCTTTCCTGCCGCTTCGGTCGTGCACTATTTCCGCGCCGATCGGCCCGGCCAACTCCGCGGCATTCCCGACATCACGCCAGCGCTTCCGCTGTTCGCGCAGCTCCGCCGGTACACGCTTGCGACGATCGCGGCCGCTGAGACCGCCGCCAACTTCGCCGCCGTCATCTACACCGACAGCCCCGC
>JAUXUZ010000088.1 GCA_030680655.1 Phycisphaerales bacterium | reverse complement strand
CGGCCGACTCATGCGCCATGGTTTCATCGGGTCGGATGCTCACGCGTGGCCTCCCAGGACCGCGAGGCTCAGGCGGTAGCCCGCCTCGCCCCTCTTGGTGCGATCGATGAACGCGGCGTGCTGCTCAGCGCCGTGCCCGTTGTGCTCGTTGCCGTCTGCTGCGCTGTGCCCGCCGTGATCGGCGACGGGGTGCTCGATCGAGTGCACGCGGTCGGCGGCATCCTTGTCACCGGCGGCGACCAGGGCCGCGAGGTACTTGGTGTTGGGGTTGCCCACGCGGATCATGTGCGTGGTGCGCGGGCGGGTGTCGAGGTACCCAAGCAGCGCGTAGGTGCGGGTGTGGTCGCGCATCGCGCGGACCTTGCTCTGCGGGTCGAGGATGTCACCGAAGTGGATCGCGCTGGTGGGGCAGGCCTGCTGGCAGGCGGTCTGCACGAACCCGTCTGGCACGCCGTCGGCGGCGATGTCGAAGACCCGGCCCTCCTTCGTCGCACGCAGCTTGAGCTCGATCTTGGCCTCGTTGGTGCGCTGGATGCAGTAGGTGCACTTCTCCATCACGCCGCGCGAGCGGACGGTGACGTTGGGGTTCTTCTGCAGCTTCTGGATCTCGTCGAGCTTGTGGCGCAAGCGCGGCGGGATCAGGTGCTGGTTGGCGGGCAGGTTGTCCTTGAGCAGGCCGGGGGTCGACTCGGCGATGTTGGGGTCGAGCCCGCCGTTGAGCTTGGTGACGCCGAAGTCGAAGAAGTTGAAGCGGCGCACCTTGTAGGGGCAGTTGTTGGCGCAGTACCGCGTGCCGATTCAGCGGTTGTAGACCATGTAGTTGTTGCCCTCGGGCCCGTGCACGGTGGCGTTGACCGGGCAGACGACCTCGCACGGCGCGTTCTCGCAGTGCACGCACGCGACGGGCTGGAAGACCATGCCGCTGGGGTTGTCGCGGCTGCGTCCGGTGAAGTAGCGGTCCACGCGGATCCACTGCATCTCGCGACCCTTGTTCACCTCAAACTTGCCAACAACGGGGATGTTGTTCTCCGCCTGGCAGGCGATCGTGCAGACGTTGCAGCCGCTGCACGCGGAGAGGTCGATCGACATGCCCCACTGCACGCGCTGGCTGTACGGGGCGTGCTCGCTGAGCTTGCCGGCCCGCGCGGGGTCGATGTACGCGCCCTTCTCATTTGTCGGTTCGCTACGCGTGCCGTTGAAGGGGTTGGGGTACGCGCTGACGTTGGCGGGCATGTGGTTGAGCTCGCCGCCTTCGAGGCGCTCACCCAGGGTCAGCCGCTTGGGCCGGCCGTACGTATCCACTGTTGTCACCACCGCCGGGTCGCCGTGCTTCTCAAACGCGGGCAGGTCGACAGACCGCACGATGGCGCGTCCCTCCATCGAACCGTGCGTCTGCGTGCACGAGACGTCGTAGGTCTCACCCTTGCCCTTGACCGTGGCGCCCGATGCACTGAACGCGCCGGCGGGCTTGAGCAGGAAGGTGTTGAAGCCCACCCCCGTGCCGACCTGGCCCGACTTGCGCCGGCCGTTGCCCAGCGGCAGCACCAGCGTGTTGTCGGGCATGCCCGGCACAGGCCAGACCGCGATCACCATCGACGCGCCACCCACGGTCACCTCGGCCAGTGAGCCGTGGGGCTTCTTGTCGGTTTCGTCGGGGCGCGTCAGGTTCAGGGCATCGAGCGTCGAGGGGGAGCAGTAGGCCGGGTTGTCCCACACGACCTTCGACGCGGTGTGCGGCAGTTCCTGCAGCCACGCGTTGTTGGCCCAGCTGCCGTCGGCCATGAGGCCGCACTCGAACACGACGTCGAGCGAAGTTGCGGAAGGCGCCGCGCCGGCCGCGGCGTTGACGACGATGTCGGCGGCGTGGTTGACGCTGACGCTCATCGCAGCGCCGGCGATGTTGCCAGCGACGCCGTTCCAGAGCGCCTTGCGCCAGCTCTTGTCGAAGTCGACCGGCGTGCGCTTCGACCATACCGAGCGCACAAGGTCGTAGCCGTCGGGCTTCTGACCCAGGATCGTGGCCAGCGTCTCGATCTCGCTGCGCGCGGTGTAGAGCGGCGCGATCATCGGCTGAACCGCGCTGAGGGTGCCGTCGGCGGCGACCACATCGCCCCACGACTCGAGGTACGTCGTGCTGTTGAGACGCCAGTTGGCGATCTCCACCGTCTCGCTGTCCTCAACCGACTGCACGATGAGCGTGAGCTTCTTGTCGGCGACGGCCTTGGCGAGCTTCTCCTCGAGCTTCAGCGCGGCCGGCGCGTTAAAGGCGGGGTTGGTCTCGATGCACACGAGCGTCTTCACCTCGCCGCGCTCGACCTGGCCCGCGAGCTTCGCCAGCCCGGCGGCGCCGTCGCTGACGCGATCCGCGCCGGCAGGGATGAACTTGACGGTCTGCCCGACGTTGCCCAGTTCGCTGTTGAGCCCGGCCACCAGGGCGTGCACCCACGACGGCTGGCTGGCACCGACGACGATCAGGCTCGCGCCCCTGTGGGCCGCAAGGTCCTCGGCGACGGCGTCAACGAACTTCGTATCAACGGCTGCGTCGCTCACCTTGGCCGCGCCAACGCCCGCCGCCAGCGGGCCCGAGAGCCCGAGCTTCTTGGCGATCGCCACGACCAGCGCGGGGATCTGCGACGGCGCGACCCGCACGCGGTGGTCGGCCGAGCCGCCCGTGCCGGAGAACGACGACTCGGCGCAGTACAGCCGGCACATCTGGTCCTTGGTGCCCATCACGCTGCGCCACGCGCCCCACTGCCGGGCGTGCACGAGGCTCAGCGGCTCAAAGTGCAGGAAGTCACGGTCGAGCGAGAGGATGATCTTCGCCTTGGAGATGTCGAGCACCTCGGTGGCGGGCCCGCCGCAGACCGCGGAGATCGCGGCGTTGGCCGCGGTGTTCTCCGTCGCGTCGTAGGCGATCCACGACGCATCGGGCCAGCGCTTCTTGATCTGATCGCGCAGGGCGTCGCGGGTGGGGCTGGTCTTCTTGTCGACCACGAACGCCAGGCCCATGCCGTGCGTCGCGTCGTAGTTGGTGAAGTGCTTGGCGCTCCACGCGGTGAAGTCGTCCCACGTCGCGGGCACGTACGAAGCCTCGCCGTCTTTGCCGACGCGACGGAACTCCGGCTCCTTCAGGCGGTCGGGGTCGTAGAGCGCCAGGATGCTCGCCTGCGACCACTCGCTGCTCTTGCCCTGATTGACTGGGTGGAGCGGGTTGCCCTCGACCTTGGTCGGGCGGCCCTCATGCGTCTCAACCAGCAGGCCCTCGGCGCCGCCGCCCGGCAGCGGGCGCGACGTCGCGTAGAAGAGGCTCTTTCCGGGGATGATCGACTCGGGCACGTTCGCCGAATACGGCAGGATCTCGTGGGCGGGCCGGCGGCAGCCGGGCATCGTGGCCGCCCCGGCGAGCGCAACGCCCGCGCCCATCAGCTTGAGGAACGTGCGCCGGCTCCCTTGCAGCAGTTCGCTCGCGCCGTCGGGGAACTCGCGCTCCAGGAAGTCGCGGAACTCGCCGGTGTCGGCAAGGTCGTCAAGGCCGCGCCAGTGCTTGGCGCCCGCCGCGCCGATCAGTTCGTGGGGCGTCCGCGCCTTGTGCAGGGGCTTGCCGTCTTCGACGCTGGAATGGCATTGATCGTGAGCCATAGTGGTGTCTTCTTCTGCTGGTCTTCTGCTTCGGGCCGATGGCGGTCGTTGACTCGGTTCAGTAGTGGCAAGCGCCGCAGTTCTCAGGCGCCGCGAGCTTGCGCTTCTCGTAGAGCAAAGCGCCCTGCGCCGCCACGGCCGCGGGGTCCTCTTTCATCTTCTCGACATCGAACAGGCGCGTCATCATGTCCTCGTAGACGCCGCCGCCCGGCTTGGGGTCGCCCGCACGGGGAACGAGGTTCGGCTCGGGGTTGCGGTGGCAGTCGAGGCACCAGCCCATGCTGAGGCTCTCTTGCTGCCAGACCACCGGCATGCGTGCAACGTTGCCGTGGCACGAGATGCACGAAACGCCGGCGTTGAGGTGCACGCTGTGCGGAAAATTACGCACGTAATCGGGCAGCTTGTGAACGCGGTGCCACTCGATCGGCGCGTCGGCGGCGTACGCCTCGCGGATGAAATCGGTCTTGGCCTTGTGCTGCGGGTTCTCGAACTTCTGCAGCTTGTTCTCGCCGTGGCAGCCGTTGCAAACCGAGACCGCGGGGATGTTGGCCTCAGCGCTGACTTCAATCTGCGAGTGGCAGTAACGGCAGTCCATCCCCAGCTTGCCCGCGTGGATCTGGTGGTTGAAGCCGCCACCGGGCTGCTTGGGCATGTACCCCACTTCCCAGAACGCGGGGGTGAAGTAGTACCAAACCCCACCCACCACGAGCGTGAGGGCGGTCATGCCGCCGCCCACCATGTGGAAGGGGAGTCCGTTGGTCCACTTGGGGAAAATCGTTGACATCCGGCGACTCCCATCCGGTTACCCGTTCACCAAAGCCCGTTCCCGACCCAAAACCGGGGCCGGGACGGAAGCTGGTGGGGTATCTCCCGAGCACAAGTGAGCAAACGCTACTTCTTGCCCGGCCGGAAAATATGCGGCCGGAGAATAGTCAGGCCCCTGCTATATTTGCAAGTCCACCCAACCCTTCCCGACCACAGTGAGAATGAGTCTCAACAACCCCGCTCCGACCGGCTCCTGCGAACGGGTGGCTTGAAAGGGTCTTGATCGGTGTCTGGGTGCCCCGTCGGCCGCCGCGCTTCTCGAAAGGGCTTTTCCCTATGACCGCAGATCGTCCACTCTCTCTAGGTTGGTCCTCACGAATCGCCGCCTCGCTGACGATCGGCTTTGCCGCCGTTGTCGCGATGTGGGTGGCGTGGTTTCTGCTCAACCTCCCCAGCGTCAGCACCAGTGTGCCGCACGCGGTTTCTGGCCTGCTCATCCTGCTCGTCGCGGCCGCGGTCTTGCTGGTTGGCTGCTGCCGCACGCCGCACGCCGACCGGGTTGTGGTGGGGCTGATCGCCGGTTTCGTGGCCGGCCTGGTCAACCTTCTGGCCCTTGGCACACAGTTGACCTCCCCCACCGCCGACGGCGCGGCCGCACCGGGCTCGAGCGGGCTGAAGCCGGATGCGTGGCTGATCGTGGTCTGCTTTCTGGCGGTGATGGCCGCGGCGGGGCTGGTCGCGGGGTTCGGGGCACGGTCGCTCGGTGGTGCGCGCGAGCGTCGGACGCCCGCGTCGTGGCTTGCGTCGTTCGCGCTGGTGAACGCGGTGGCGATCCTGCCGCTGCTGACCCTCGGCGGCCTGGTGACCAGCGCGAAGGCGGGGTTCGCGGTGCCCGACTGGCCGGGGACCTACGGCGCCAACATGTTCCTCTACCCCATCGCCTTGATGAGCGAGCCGCGGATCTTCCTGGAGCACTCCCACCGGCTCTTTGGCACGATGGTGGGAACGACGACGCTCGTCGGCTTCGTCTTCGCGCTCTGCTGCGCGCCAAAGGGGTGGATGAAGCTCGCCGCGACGGGCCTGCTGCTGCTGGTGATCGCGCAGGGTGTCGCCGGCGGCTACTGGACGCAGGAGAAGTCGCGCCTCTACGTGATCGCCCACGCGGTGGTCGGCCAGGTCTACTTCGCGCTCTCGTGCGCGTACGCGGCCGGGCTGAGCGAGCGCTGGGCGCGCTGGCGCGCCGACACCGCTGCCCGGGCAACAACGCCGACGCCGCGGACGGGGATCATCGTGCTGCTCGCGCTGCTGTTTGTCCAGCTGGTGATGGGGACGATGGTCCGCCACCCGGGCGCCAAGGGTGGCAACCACGCGCTGTTTACGCACATCGGCCTCTCGGCGGTGATCGTGCTGCTGGCGATCATCGTGGGAACCAAGATGATGCGCCTGAAGCAGACGCCCGTGCACGGCAAGAGCCTCTGGCTGGCGGGTCACGCGCCGATGGTGATCGTGGGCCTGCAGTTCCTGCTCGGCTGGGTCGCGTTCCTGGTCTGGCAGGCAAACCCGAGCGTCGCCGCCCCCCTCTCACACGAGCTGGCCAGCGCGGAGTCGATCAAGCCGCTGGATGTGCTGGTGCGCACGGCGCACCAGGCGAACGGCGCGCTGCTGCTGGGCGCAAGCGCGGTGATGGCGGTGTGGGGGTTGGCGGGGCTGGCCAGTCGCCGCGGCACGTGACTGATCCCGGGTGGAGCCGGTCTTCGACAGGTGATCGAATCCGTGACTGATCCCGGGTGGAGCCGGTCTCCGACCGGTGATCGCATCCGGTGCCTCCACGTACCGCGACTGTCAAGAAGCGTGCCCTGCAGGGTCAACAGACGCCCGAGTGGCGAGAAAAGGGCGACGGAGAACGCGATGCAGATGTCGGGGGGTACCCCGACTGCCCCCTTTCGATCCGCTCGCGAACGAAACTCGCTCCAGCCTGCGGCAGCGATGAGTGTCTTGTGCCTTGGACCGCGGCAGCGGTCATAGGGAATAGCCGCGGCGTAAGGCGGTGCCTTGACCGCCGCCACCCCCGGTAGACTAAGAACGAAACACCCCTTCAATAGCCACGCTGTGTGGAGGCCGAGAGCCGAATCGTTGAGCCCGGCGCGAAGATGCACGTGTCGGGAGAGAGCCCCCGACTGCCCCCCGGCAATTCAAGGAGTACAAACGGCACCCGTTCCTCTTCCCTTTGGGGGCGTGTTCGGGTACGCTGCTCCACCCTTGCGCCTTCCCCTCGCCGAAATCCGGTCCAACGCCATGCGGTTCGCGGCCGAGTGGAAGGATGTTGAGAGCGAGCGTGCCGAGGCGCAGGCCTTCTGGATTGAACTCTTCGCCGTCTTCGGGCTCAGACGCCGCAGCGTCGCCGCCTTTGAAGAGAAGGTGAAGAACCTCAAGGGTGCCTACGACCGCATCGACGTCTTCTACCCCGGCGTCATGATCGGCGAGCACAAGAGTAAGGGGCAGGACCTCTCCAAGGCGAAGAGCCAGGCGTTCGACTACATCGCCTCGCTCACGCGCGAGGGGCGCGACAGCGAACTCCCCCAGTACATCGTCGTCTCCGATTTCCAGACCATCGTCATCTACGACCTTGACAGGGGGGGCAAGGACTCCGGCGAGCCCGTCGCCACATTCAAGACCGCCAAGCTCCACGAGAACATCAAGCACCTGGGCTTCCTCTCCGGTTACACCACCAAGCCGGTGGACCCGGAAGACCCGATCAACATCGAGGCCGTCGAGACCCTCGGCGAACTGCACGATGCGCTGGAGAAGGGTGGGTACGCCGGTCACAAGCTCGAACGCTTCCTCGTCCGCATCCTCTTCTGCCTCTTCGCCGAGGACACCTCCATCTTCGAGCTCGGCGCGTTCACCGAGATGGTGCAGAAGACCCACGAGGATGGCCGCGACCTCGGCTCGATGCTCGTCCGCCTGTTCGATGTGCTCAACACCGACAGGCACCTGCGCGCCGGCTCGCTCCCCGACGATCTGCGCGACCTCCCGTACGTGAACGGTGAACTCTTCGCCGAGGACCTCGGCTTCGCCGACTTCACCAAGCCGATGCGGGATGCGCTGCTAGAGTGCTGCGACCTCAACTGGTCGAAGATCAGCCCCGCCGTCTTCGGCTCACTCTTCCAGTCGATCATGGCTGGGGATGAAGGGAAGAAGAAGCGCCGCCAGATCGGGGCCCACTACACCAGCGAGCGGGACATCATGAAGCTGGTGCGGTCCCTCTTCCTCGACGACCTCAAAGCCGAGCTCGCCGCGCGCGGCAAGAGCAAGGCGAAGCTGGAGGCGTTCCGCAACAAGCTCGCCTCCCTCCGCTTCCTCGACCCCGCCTGCGGCTGCGGCAACTTCCTCGTCGTCACCTACCGGGAACTCCGGCAGCTTGAGCTGGATGCGTTGCTCGCCCAGCACACGGGCAAGGAGATCCAGTCGGTCCTGAACATCAGCCAGCTCCTCAAGGTGCAGGTCGACCAGATGCACGGCATCGAAATAGAAGAGTGGCCGGCGCGAATCGCTGAGGTCGCCATGTGGCTCATCGACCACCAGATGAACCAGAAGGTCGGCGAGGCGTTTGGTCAGCCCGTGCTGCGGCTGCCGCTGAAGAAGAGCGCGAAGATCATCGTCGGGAACGCCCTGCGCACGGACTGGAACACAGCGCTCCCGGCCTCGCGGTGCTCGTTTGTGCTGGGGAACCCGCCGTTTGTCGGCGCGAAGTACCAAGCGGAAGCACAACGGGCGGACATGGAGCACGTCTGCAAAGGAATCAAAAACGCGGGACTGCTGGACTTCGTCAGCGGGTGGTACGTCGTCGCATCCTCCTACATCCGCGGCACGGCCATCCGCTGTGCCTTCGTCTCGACCAACTCCATCACGCAGGGCGAGCAGGTGGGTGTGCTCTGGCCCGAGATGTTCAGGCGCGGGATCAAGATTCACTTTGCTCACCGTACATTTCAGTGGATGAGCGAAGCACGCGGCAAGGCCCACGTACACGTGGTCATCATCGGTTTTGGCGCGTTCGACCGCCCCGACAAGATCATCTACGACTATCCGGACATCGAGGCGGACCCCGTGGCCGTTCCGGCCGCCAACATCAGCCCCTATCTCGTGCCGGGGCCCGACGTAGCGGTCGTCAATCGCTCAACGCCCCTGTGCCCGTCACCGGAGATCGGCATCGGCAACAAGCCGATCGACGACAGCAACTACCTCTTCACCGCCGAAGAGATGAAGGCGTTCGTGAAGGGCGAACCGGGTGCCAAGAAGTTCTTCCATCCGTGGTACGGGTCCGAGGAGTTCATCAACGGCGAGCACCGATGGTGCCTATGGATCGGCGAGGCGGACCCCGATGAACTGCGGGCGATGCCGAGTGTCATGGAGCGGATCAACAACGTCAAGACATTCCGCCTCGCCAGCAAGAGCAAGCCCACGCGCGACCTCGCGAAGTCGCCGACGCGTTTCCACGTCGAGAACATGCCCAAGCGGCGGTTTCTGGTCATCCCAAAGGTCTCTTCGGAGCGGCGTCACTACATCCCGATCGGGCTCATGGAGCCGTCGGCGATCGCCAGCGACCTTCTCTTCGTGCTCACCGGGACCACGCCCTACCACTTGGGCGTCCTGACCAGCGAAATGCACATGGCCTGGGTGCGCCAAGTCTGTGGGCGGCTCGAATCCCGGTACCGCTACTCCAACAAACTCGTCTACAACAACTTCCCATGGCCGCAGGATGTGAGCGACCGGCAGCGCGGCGTCGTCGAGGCGTGCGCTGAGGAGGTGCTGGCGGTCCGAGCCTCCTTCAAGGGCCAGACCCTCGCCGACCTCTACGACCCACTCGCCATGCCCAAGGCCCTCCGCGACGCCCACAACGACCTCGACCGCGCCGTCGACAAGTGCTACCGCGCGGCCCCCTTCGCCAGCGAGCGGGCACGGGTGGAGTACCTCTTCGAGTTGTACCAAAAGCTGGTTACGCCGCTGACGGCACCGGTAAAGAGGCGGGTGCCCCGAGAAAAAAAACCGTGATCTATGCGCCTGCCCGAAGCAAGCCAGTTTGAGAAAGTGACCACACCAGACCGAGAATCTTGCGGTTTCTGCCCGGCGCCAGCGGCGGCAATCAACTCGCACGTCTTCCCTCGCTGCGAGCAAATGCGCCTCATGGCCGGAGACTGTAAATTCGTGTTCATCAATCCCGACCACAACAAAATGGTGGATGAGAAGCAGGATTGGTTCTGGCAGCGCGGTATTCTGTGCCAGACCTGTGAGGACAGCTGCGGCGTACTCGACACGCATTGGGCCAAGTTCTCGGATGAACGGGGCGCTGCACTCGACGCGGTGCAGCGGCGGGGAACATGGATCGTGCCTGGCGTTGACACTGAGCGTCTGTGCTCGTTCCTGCTGAGCGTGCTTGCGCGTGCGCACGTCTGCACCCGTCCGGAGTTCGCGACCTTCGATCTCGAGGGCGACTTCCGCGGCGTCTTAGACGCGTACCGCGGGGGTGATCCGCTCGCCCGCGGGTTTAGACTCCTCACTTTGCTCCCGCGGCAAGGCGGCGGCTCACAGGGCTTCCGTTGCATGCCGTGGCTGCCGCCCGGGGTGAAGACGGCCGTTCTTTGGTTTGGCGTATTCCGCTTCGCGGTCGGCTTTCCCGGCTGCAGATGGGACCTCAGACCCACGATGCCCGAGCAGCGAAAGGCCGACCGCGGTCTTCGGGTGTCGACAGCAGAACTCGAAAAGCTGCCGGAGTATCGCGGTATGATGCAGCAGCTCAATCATGCTGCAAACACAGGACGAATCCGCCCGCAACCCTGACGCGTGGCCTTGCGGGCCAAGGCCATGTCGTGCTCTGCGTCTCTGTGGAAAACCCTGTCTTGAGAATCCCAATGGGAGCGTGGCTCTGGAGATGCCGGCGGGGTGGCATCACCGGTGCCAACCGAGTCCGGCCCGTCATTTATCGGCGTCGAGGACCGCATAGACATTCGGCGTAGCGATTGTGAACGTGGTTTCGCCATCGGGTTCAGCTTGGTCCACGATGCCCCAAATCACCTTCGTGACGGTACATCGCTTGCCGTTCTGGAGCTGAATCTGCTCCCCGACGCGTGGTAGAAAGGGCATCAACACTAATGCAGACACCGCCCCGAAGTCGCCCACCTTAGCGTTCGGTAGATCGCACATCAGGTTTACGACACGAAGACGCAGCGCGCGCGCCGCTTCGAGTTGTGCCTTTGAAATCTCTGCAGCCCCATCAGGGTCATAGTTGTGCGCCATAGGCCATCATAGAGGCGGGGTGGCACCAACCGTGCCACCGTACCAGCGAGGGACGTGTGTTGGTCCTCCGGACCGCTCCCGAACTTCCGGCTTCACTCCACTTCGCTACGTTCCGCACGGGGCCGGTGCGATTTGGTCCGACGCTGGGGGGGTCGGCGGGGTGGCGCCAACCGTGCCATCGGGGGCGTTGCGGCTGGGTCGCCCTCGCCATACCACCGGCACCAGTTGACAGGGGGCCGAAAACCCGGTAGATTCGGCAACTAGGAGACCCAATGAAGAACAGCCTACGCCGTTCATGCTCGATCCCGCTGCTTGCCGCCCTCTGCCTTCTCGGTGCATGCCATCATTACCAGATAACCGATCCAACGACCGGCCGCACCTACTTCAGCAACGACGCGTCGCGTGCCCCCTACTCAG
>JAUXUZ010000084.1 GCA_030680655.1 Phycisphaerales bacterium | reverse complement strand
CCGGCAGGGATTGAAGGTCCGCACCGGCGACAGCCGATGGACCGACTCCTATTGTGCCTCAGGCACCGGCTTGAACGACGATGCAGACACCCACTCTAACGCTCGCGCCCACACCCGCCATTCGACCGGCCGTTCTAGTATCCTGCTGGGGCCCGCTTCAGCGGAACTGCGCAATGCCCAACTCAAACGACTACTTCGCGATGGAGGTGAACAAGCTCAAGGCCGGGCTTGTTCAGCAGGGCCGCCGCGTACAGGCCGTGATCGAGGCCTCCTTCGAGGCCATCTTCACCCGTGACCTCGCCGCCGCCCAGCGCGTCGTCGAGATGGATGTCGAGATCGATCGCGCCGACGTCGCGCTGGAGAAGGCCGCCGTCGCCCTGCTCACGGAGGCCACCGGCCTGGGCAGCCGGCTCGACCCTTCGCAGCTGCGCTGGGTGCTGATGATCGTCAAGGTGAACAACGAACTGGAACGCATCGCCGATGTCGGCGTCGCCGTCGCCGAAGAGTGCCGCCTCTTCAGCAAGGCGAGCGACCTCCCCCCCACGTTCCGCGTCATGGCCAACAGCGTCGTCGGCATCATCCGCGACTGCGTCTCAAGCCTCGACCGGCTCGACCCCGAGCTCGCCCGCGTGGTGCTCCTGAGCGAAGAGGCCGTGCTCGCGTTCAAGAAGGCCCTCATCGCCGAGACCCAGAAGAAGCTCGTCGCCGGCACGCTGGAAGTCGACGTCGCCTCGGCGCTCCACGACGTCGCGATGCAGTGTGTAACGGCCGCCGACCACTGCACAAACATCGCCGAGCAGGTGATGTACACCGCAACCGGCAAGATCGTGCGCCACATGGAAGGGCACTGGGAAGAGGTCAACCTGACCGAGCCCGCCCCCCCCGGTGCCTGAACTGTTTTTGGTGACGGCCCCGCGCCAGCCGCAGCCCCAGCCCGCGCCAACTACCCTCCCCATATGTGCGGCCGCTTCGTAGCCAGGTTCTCACCCGAGCTGATGCGCAAGCTCTTCCCCGAGCTTGAGGGTGTCCCTTTTCCAACACTCAAAGAACGATGGAACGCCGCGCCGTCGCAGCCGCTGGCGATCGTCCGCGCAGCACCGCCCGGCCACGCCTCCAAGCCACTGGAGATCGCCGAGGCAACCTGGGGCCTCGTGCCCTCCTGGTCCGAGAGCGGCAAGCCCGGCCCGATCAACGCCCGCAGCGAAACGGCCGCGACCAACGGCATGTTCCGCGGCCCGTTCAAGTCGCGAAGGTGCATCGTGCCCGCCAACGGCTTCTACGAGTGGCAGGAACGGATGCTGCAGCCCAAACGCCCGCTCTACATCACCCGCGCCGACGAGCAACCGCTGCTGATGGCGGGCCTGTGGGACCGCCGCGGCGACACCGAGTCGTTCGCGATCCTCACCGTCGCGGCGGGCGACACCATGAAGCCCATCCACGACC
Source organism: Phycisphaerales bacterium (assembly GCA_030680655.1). GTDB lineage: Bacteria > Planctomycetota > Phycisphaerae > Phycisphaerales > UBA1924 > JAJTGZ01. Next base: position 355 of record JAUXUZ010000084.1, on the reverse strand, counting down.
GCACACCCGCCATCCTCGAGCCCGGCGAAGAAGCCCACGCATGGCTCGACCCGGCCACCGACTCTCAACGGGCGCAATCGCTGCTGCACCAGGTTGCCGACGGGCTCCTGCGGTGGCACACGGTGAGCACGCGCGTCAACAGCCCAAAGAACGAAGGACCGGACCTGATCGAGCCGGTCGACGACGAGCAGTAACGACGCGTGCCCCGTCGCTGCACGCGTTTCCGGCTTCCTCAGTCCAACCGCCGGATGCGCACACCGCGAAACCGCACCGCCAGCGGCTCCTTCCGGTCGCCAACCCCGTGCACTTGGAACGCGATGTGCCCGCTCGCATCCGCCGCGTCGAGCAGGTCGGC
>JAUXUZ010000082.1 GCA_030680655.1 Phycisphaerales bacterium | reverse complement strand
TCGCTGTTGCCGTACATGCCGTTCTTCTCGACCCACATCGCGCTTGGGAGAATCAGGTCCGCGAGCTCGGTGGTTGCGGTGGGGTAGACGTCCGAGACGATGAGGAACTTGTCGGCGAGGTTCTGCTTGTTCAGGAAGTTGCGACCCAGGTTTGGCAGCGTCTGTCCCGGGTTGGTGACCTGCACCCACATCGTTGTGATGTCACCCCCCTGGTCGGTCGGGGTGTTGAACCTCTTGAACATCTCGACGGTGTGGTAACCCGGCTTTGCCGCGATCCGTCCCGCGGGCACGCTCCAGAGTTCTTCCGACTCCTTGCGGTGCTCTGCGTTAGCGACAAGCCTGCCGCCGGGGAGCAGATGGCACAGCGTGCCGACCTCGCGCACGGTGCCGCACGCGGAGGGTTGCCCGGTGAGGCTGGTCGCGGCGTCGCCTGGTCGGCCGAAGTGCCCGGACATGAGGTGGATGCCGTGAACGATGCAGTTGATCGCCGTGCCGCGGGTGTGCTGGTTCATCCCCATGCACCAGAAGCTGTTGATGCGGATGTCGCGGCGCATGAAGAGCTCGCCGAGCATGCGGATCTTGTCTGCGGGGACGCCGGAGAGTTCTTCGACTTTCTCGGGGGTGTAGGGCTCGACGGCGGCGGCGAACTCCTGGTAGGTCATCGGGACGCCGAGCATGTCGGGGGGGGTCTTCTCGTCGAGCGGTGGGCCGAGCTTGCGGAAGTTGCAGTGCCTGGCGACGAACTCCTTGTCGTACTTGTCGCTCTTGACCATGAGGTGGGCGATGCCGTTGGCGATGGCCAGGTCGCCGTGGGGCTTGAAGTACAGGACGTGGTCCGCCAGATCGCTGGTGCGCGTTCGGCGGGTTGTCATATCGATGATCGTGATCTTCTCGCCGCGTGAGCGTCGATCGACCAGGCGCGAGAAGAGCACCGGGTGCATCTCGGCCATGTTGTTGCCCCACATGATGGCCACGTCGCACGCTTCGATATCGTCGTACACGCCCGGCGGCTCGTCTACGCCGAACGTCGAGAGGAACCCGGTGACGGCCGACGACATGCACAGCCTTGGGTTGCCGTCAAGCTGGTTGCTGCTCAGGCCGGCCTTCATGAACTTGTTTGCGGCGAAGCCCTCGGGGATCGTCCACTGTCCGGAGCCGTAGAAGGCGAACCCCTTTGGGTTGGCTGTGATCCGCTTGGCGATGGTCTCGATGGCCTCGTCCCAGGAGATCGGTACCATCTTGCCGTCCTTGCGGAGCATCGGTGTGGCCAGGCGGTCTGTGCCGTAGAGGGCAAGCCCGACGTGGTACCCCTTCACGCAGAGGAGACCCTTATTTACTTCGGCCTTCTGGTCGCCCTGGATGGCGACGACGCGCCCGTTCTCTGTGCCGACCATGACGTGGCAGCCGGTGCCGCAGAAGCGGCAGGGTGCCTTGTTCCACTGCAGGGGTGAGCCCATCGGCTGGCTGTCGAGCACGGGGAGGGAGAAGGCACGCGCGGAGGCTGCTGCGGCGGCGGTCGCGGCGGCCATGGCGGAGGCCTTGACAAAGGACCGGCGATCAACGGTGAGCATGCGGATCCTCCAGTGGGGCGGGAGTGCCTGGCTCGCTGGGGTGCGATGGCGGCGGGTCGAGGTGAACGAAGGTGACGTCGACGTTGATGATGCCGGGCGTGGCGCGGAGCTCATCCCACAGCGCTCGGTCGGCCTCAACGCTCTCGGTGTC
>JAUXUZ010000080.1 GCA_030680655.1 Phycisphaerales bacterium | reverse complement strand
GTGGTGGTTGTTGTGCCAGCCCTCGCCCATCGCCAGGATGCCGACGATGGCGTTGTTGCGGCTCTCGTCGTGGCTGTCAAACGGCTTGCTCCCCCAGAGGTGGCAGACCGAGTTCACGCTCCAGGTGATGTGGTGAACCATCAGCACCCGCACCAGCCCGCCCCAGAGAAAGCCCAGCAACGCGCCCGACCATGTCAGCGTGATCAGCCCGCCCAGCACCGCGGGGATGACCAGCCCCGCCAGCACAAGCCACGGGAACTGCCGGCTCGCCGCCACCAACGCTTTGTCCTTGCGCAGGTCAACGGTGTACTTGGCCAGCCCCTCGGCCGGGTCGCGGAGCAGCCACCCAACGTGCGCGTGGAACGCCCCTTTGGTCATCGCCCAGAACCCCTCGCCCCAGGAACCGTTCGCGCTCATGTGCGGCGAGTGCGGGTCTTCTTCCGTGTCGGAGTGCTGGTGGTGCTTGCGGTGCTCGCCGCACCAGCGGATCACCGGGCCCTGCGCCGCCATCGAGCCCGCGGCCGCAAGCAGGTAGCGGACCACCGCCGGCGAGTTGAACGACTTGTGGGTGGCCATGCGGTGGAAGCCAACGGTGATGCCGATCGCCGTGACAAGGTACATCAGGCCCATGATCGCCAGCTGCACCCAGTCAAAGGCGATGCCCCACAGCAGCCCGATCGCCGCCAGCAGGCCCACCACCGGCAGCAGCACCGCCGCCAGATTGATCAGCTTGAGCTTTCGCTCCCCCGGGTTCACGCCCCACGCTGCGCCTGCCTTGGTGATGACGCTCGCGGAAACCTTTGGCTCGACAACGCCGTGCGCACCTTCGGCGGCAGCGGGGAGCACAGAACCTTCCTTGGCAAGCATCGTCATGACCATCTCCAGCGTGCAGGCCACTCCGGCCTGTAAGGCAGTATTCTACGACCGGCGTTCGCCCCGGATCGGGCCAATCTACCCTAACTGAGCTTCTTCATCGTCGCACCCGAGGAAAGCTCCGCAATTCTCGGCGCAGTCGCGGGCCTGACGGTGTGGCGTGGGCCTCTGTGGCGCTGCAATCGACGATCGCGGTGCGAGCGGCACGCGCCGTTGTCCGATACTCATTCCATGCCCAGACGGTCGAAATCCACTGTTGCCCAGCCGCAGACGCTCCCGCTGACCGACCTGCGGGCCCGCATCGACTCGCTCGACCGCAAGCTCGTCGACACGATCAACGAGCGCTCACGCCTGGTTGTTGAAGTGGGCAAGCACAAGCAGCGCAACAACATCCCGATCTACGCGCCCCACCGCGAGGCCCAGGTCCTTAAGCGGGTCCTCTCGCACAACAAGGGGCCGCTCCTCCCTCGGACGGTTGAGGCGATCTACCGCGAGATCATGTCCGGCTCGTTCGCGCTCGAGCGCCCGCTCTCGATCGGCTACCTGGGCCCCGCCGGCAGCTACTCGCACCTGGCCGCCGTTCGCCAGTTTGGCTCGAGCGTCGCGTTCGAGAACCTCCACGAGATCAAGGGTGTGTTCACCGAGGTTGCGCGGGGGCACGTTGACTACGGCCTGGTCCCCATCGAGAACTCCATCCACGGCGGTGTAACCGAGTCGCTCGACAGCTTCATGCACTCGTTCGGTAAGGTCACCATCTGCGCCGAGGTGCAGCTGGAGGTGCATCACGCGCTGCTGGCCAACTGCCCGCCACGTGCGGTCAAGAAGATCTACTCCAAGCCGGAGGTCTTCAGCCAGTGCCGCGCCTGGCTTGCCACGCAGTACCCCAAAGCCGAGCTGATCCCCACCCCGTCGAGCTCAAAGGCCGTTCAGCAGGTCGCTCAGGCCAAGGGCACCGCCGCGCGGAGCTCCGCCGCGATCGGTTCAACCCTCGCTGCGCAGCTCTACGACGTCAAGATCCTCTTTGAGGCGATCGAGGATGAGCCGAACAACCTCACACGCTTCGCGGTCATCAGCAAGCACCCCGCCCTCCGCAGCGGCGACGACAAGACGAGCGTCATGTTCGCCACGCTCAACAAGCCCGGCGCGCTCGCCCGCGTGCTGACCGACTTTGACAAGGCCGGCGTCAACCTGACGCACATCGACAAACGCCCCAGCGGGCGCACCAACTGGGCCTACACGTTCTTTATCGACG
>JAUXUZ010000071.1 GCA_030680655.1 Phycisphaerales bacterium | reverse complement strand
GCGGTGATCGCCGCCGCCATTCGGAAGGAACAATCAGAGGCCGGCACGGCCACACTGACGCAGCCCGCGACGGCGGCCGACGCCGTGACCGCGCTGGCCGGGCACGCCGAGCGCACGCGCAGCGCTGTGGACCTGACCGAGCCGCTGCGTGCGCTGACCGACGAGATCGCCCTGTGCGTGCGCTACTACGAGACGCTCTTCCCGCAGCGCAAGGTGCACCGCACGATCTTCGTCGGCGGCGAGAGCCGGCACGTGGCGCTGTGCCAGCACATCGCCCGCATGCTGAAGACCCCCGCCCACGCCGCCGACCCGCTGGCACGGATCGCCCGCACCGGCACCGAGCCGGTCGTGGGAGTTGACATGAGCAAGGCCCAGCCCGGGTGGGCCGTGCCGATGGGGCTGCTGATGGCCCCGACCGACCTTTGACCACCACTCGCCCGGTGCAGCCGACGCGACGATCGACCTTTGGAGTACGCATGAGCAAGCAACCCAACAGCTTCCTTCCTGAAGAGTACCTGCGGCGCAAGGCCGACAGCCGCTCGCTGATCATCAACCTGGTGCTGTTTGGCGCTGTGCTGTCGGTCACCATCGGCGCGTTTGTGGTCAGCAACCGCCAGTGGAACGACGTCCGTACGCAGCAGGCGGAGATCGACGCCAAGTGGGAGTCGGAGAAGCTCAAGCTCGAGCAGCTCCACGCGATGGAGGAGCAGAAGTCGGCGCTGCTCTACCGCGCCAGCGTCACCGCGGCGTTGCTGGAGCGCGTGCCGCGCTCCATCCTGATGGCCGAGCTGATCAACCGCATGCCCGACAACGTGACGATCACCCAGTTCGACATGACCTCCAAGCGCATTATCGAGCAGGTCAAGCCCGACGCGGCGAAGGCGGAAGAGGGCAAGAGCCTGGTCTCCAAGCTGGCCGGCCCGAAGGACGACAGCAAGGCCGAGGCCGTCAAGGCCCGCCCGCCGCGCCTGGAGTTCTCGCTCAAGATCGAGGGCACCGCCCTGAGCGACACCGAGGTGGCCGATTATCAGGCCGCGCTGAAGAACTGCCCCCTGCTCGACAGCGTTGACCTTGTGAGCACCGAGGAGGCGCAGATGACCGAGGTGCCGATGCGGAAGTTCCGTCTTGAGGCGCGCATCCGCACCGACGCCGACGCCGCCTCGATGCAGCCGGTGCGGGCCGAGAAGGTGCGCAACGCGCTGGAGAACGTCGCCCAGCGGCAGCAGGAAGGCAAGGCCTCGATGTGGAGCGGCATCTTCGGCAAGGCCCGCAAGGCGACCATCACCGGGCACGGCGAAGAGCCCGCATCGCCCGGCGCGACCGAGCCGTTGGCCAACGCCCCGAGCAACCCCTGAACCGACTGGGCCCTGAACCGACTGGGCCCTGAACCGACCGACCACGTCCCCCGACCGCCGCAGCGACCGACCCGGAGTACCCCGAATGAACGTCAAGGCCCGTCAAGCCATCCTCACCGCCGTCCTGCTGGGCGTGCCCGCCTCCAGCTACTTCCTGGTGTTCCAGCCCCAGAACAAGGCCATCCGGCGCGACACACGCGAGATCGAGATGCGTAAGGAGAAGCTCGCGCAGCTTCAGGCCGTCACCGCACAGGCGCCAGACCTGGCTCGCGCGACCGAGGAGATCAAGCAGTCGATCTCCCAGATCGAGGCCCGCATGCCCAGCAGCAAGGAGCTCGACAACGTGCTCCGCGACGTGGCGACCATCGCCACCAGGTGCGGCCTGCGCGTGCCGAAGTTCAACCGCGTCGAGAACGTGCTCGCCGCCGGATCGGCGATGGAGCAGCAGCTCGACGTGGAGCTGGCCGGTGAGTTCGGCGGGTTCTACTCGTTCCTGCTCGAGATCGAGAAACTCCCGCGCATTACCCGCTTGACGGACATGAAGCTGGAGCGCGTGCCGAACCTGGACAAGGAGAAGGACGGCACGCTCCGCGCCCACTTCAAGCTCAGCATCTACTACCAGAAGGTCGTCGGCACCGTCGCGACCGCGGAAGGGAAGTGACCCATGAACCAGAGTCAAAGTGAGCAGTCGTTCAGCAGCTCGGATGTTGCCCCAAATCCGTTCATCAACAACCCCGACCACGGGGCCATCCCCACGATCCCCGGGTTCGACATGGGCGCAGCCAGGAAGGCCCCGATCAACGTCCACGGTGTGCTGACGGTGGGCATCCTTCTCATCGCCGCGGCGGCGATCTGGGGGATGCGCTCGATCGGCCTCAAGGGGGTGCAGGCGGGCGTTCAGGCGGGTGACCCGGCGGCGCTCAACATCGACCCGGGCGTTCGCCCCGCCGTCATGTCGCCCGCCGACCAGCACCTGCTGGCGGACCTCAACGCCTCCCGCACGCTGATGCAGGTCCCCGGTGAGGAGCTGCAGAAGAACCCCTTCTCGCTCTCTGACGCCCTGCGCCCCAGGGCCAAGAGCCTGCAGGGCGCAGCGCCCGGCAAGGAGGCCACGATGGAGGAGATCGCGGCGCAGCGCCAGGGCGAGCTGCTGGCGGCGCTGGCAGATTACAAGCTCCAGGGCGTGATGGGTGGTTCGAGCGCCGTCGCGC
>JAUXUZ010000059.1 GCA_030680655.1 Phycisphaerales bacterium | reverse complement strand
CCATGAGGAACCGTTCGAGCACTCCGGAGTCCTGATCGGGGTTGAAGTAGTCAAGCGCGGTCGTGAGGAACCCGGCCGCCTCGGCGAGCAGGAAGCAACCGAAGCTCACCAGGCACGCGACGGGGAAGGCCAGGAACGTTGCCGCGGTGAGCGCGATGACGGCGAGGAACGCCAGCTTGAGCCACATGACGATCGCGACGCGGAGAAAGTTGGCCTGGAACGACGAGACGGTGTAGCTGATCTCAAGGCCGTCTGGCGCGAAGCTGATCGACTGCGGGTTTGGCACACGCTTGATCACATCGCCGTTGATCACGTGCAGCAGCACCGAGTCGGCGGCGTCGCCGGTCTTTTCTGGCCGGTGCCGGATCGCCGCGTTGCTCAGGGGGATTGTGAGGACCTGGCCAAGGGGCACCGACCGGACCAGCGGCGGCGAGTCTTCCACGTAGAAGGTCACCGTGTAGAAATCGGTCGGGTTGTTCGCGCCCGAGTTGACCTTGTAGCGGAGCGTGATCGGCACCGAGAACTCACGGGCATCGGCCAGGCCGATGAACTCGTACGTGCTGCCGCCGCCGGGGGCGACGGAGAGGAACTCGCTGAGCAGGTCCGACTCGACCTGGCGGCGGATCTTGGTCGTGTTCGGCTCTTCGTACGACTGGGGGTCCTGCTTATAGAGGTTGGCGGCCTCCTGAAGTCGTGCGGTGAACGTCTGGTCGATGATCTTGCCCAGGTCCTCCGGCAGCACCGGGCGCATGGACTTGCGCCCGACCATCACCTGGGTCTCGAGCACCATGCGGTCTTCGCTGATGGTTCCGGGGCCCTTGGCCGACACGTACGGGGCCGTCTCGTCAACGGCGATCTGCGTGCGCCGGAGGTACTCGGTGAACAGGAAAACGCCCGTGCAGCTCACACCCAGCAGCACGGCCGCGAGCCCCACGACGCCGAGCCACTTGCCCAGCAGGTACTGCCAGGCCCGCACCGGCTTGGTCATGGTCTGCCAGATGATCTTGTCGCGCTGCTCGAACGTGACCGTCGCGGCGGAGAGGAAGAGCACCAGGATGGCGCTGACCCAGAAGCTGCCCGTTGCGCCGTACTGCATGAAGCTCTGCACGCGGTAGCGGAGGGGCGTGTTTGGTTCCAGCAGCCACGGCAGCGCGGCCAGCCCGAGGATCAGGATCACGATGAAGACCAGCGAGACCTTCATCCGCACCGCCTCGGCCAGCACGTTCCGCGCGATCGCGGTGACCGGGTGCGAGGCAGAGAGCGACAGGCGCAGGGCCTGTACGAGCGTTGAAAAGCTCAGCGCAAGCACCAGCACGCCAGCGGCGTACGTCCCCACGCCGCGCCAGAACTCGTTGCCGAACCGCCAGAGCGGCCAGCAGACAATCGTGCCCAGCGCGAGGTAGCCGGCCACGGTCAGCCCGATGCCCATCCAGATCGCGGCGAGCACGGGCACCGACGCCACCGCGGCGCCGATGGCGACCGTCGTAGTCGAGAACTGTTGATCGACCAGGCGGTTGAAGAAGCGTGCCTGCGCGTTGTAGGTCTCAAGTTGCTCGCGCCGGGCGCGTTCCTCGGCCTCGGTCGGCTTGGCCTCGCCCGGCTCGGGCGTGTAGGGCTTGCTCGCGTCAACGATCTCGAACCGGCTGGCCTCCAGAGCGGCCGCGGACTCGTGCATCTTCGCGGCGATCATGATGCCCACGGCCGTCGCCACAACCAGCGCCGAGGCGATGATCTTGAACAGCAGCGTCTGCTGCAGGCGGTCGAGCTTGGCGAACCACTGGCCCAGGTTCACTTCTTGTCATCTCCGGAGAGGGAGTCGAGCAGGCCCTGGTCGAGGGCGGGTTTGGCGGGTTTGCCGGCGTCTGTCGCGGCGGGCGCCTGCGGGCGAACGGGCTCTGGCTTTGCACCACCGGCGAGCTGTGCGATGACGTCGTCGTCGGGGCCGGTGGCGGGCTTTTGCGCGGGCGGCTGGGGCCTGGCGGGGGCCGCGGGCTCGGGGCTGTCGCGCAGCAGTGCCTGCAGAAGCTCCGCCCCTTCCGCCGGCGTGGCGCGGAGGAACTCGGCGGTCTGGCCGCCGTGGGCGGCGCCGCTGTTGGCGGTGCGTTCGGCGGTTGCGCGGTTGACGATGTCGACGAAGAGGTCCTCCAGGCGCTGGCGCGGGTGGCTGACCTTGTCGATACCCAGCGCGCCGCTGGTGCGCCGGCGGATCAGCTCGTCGATCTGACGGATCGTCTCGTCGTCGAGGTTCTCTGTTTCGATGATCGAACGGCCCTGGGTCTCGAGCAGCTCGTCGCAGGTTCCCTCGCGCTGCTTCTTGCCGCCGTAGAGGATCGTCATGCGGTGGACGCAGTCTTCAACGTCGGCCAGGAGGTGGCTGGAGAGGACGATGCTCTTGCCGCGCCGCCCGAGCTCGATGATCAGGTCCTTGATCTGGCGCGTGCCGATCGGGTCGAGCCCGGTCGTCGGCTCGTCGAGGATGAGCAGCTCGGGGTCGTTGATAAGGGCCTGGGCGATGCCGATGCGGCGCTGCATGCCCTTGGAGTATTCCTTGACGGCGCGGTGCTGCACGCTGGTGAGCCCGACCCTGTCGAGCAGCTCGTCGATCCGCTTGACCCGCACGGACCGGTCGAGCTGGAAGAGCTTGCCGTAGTAGTCGAGCGTCTCGCGTGCGTTGAGGAACGGGTAGAGGTAGCTCTCCTCGGGCAGGTAGCCGATCCGCTTCTTGATCGCGACGTCTGTCGGCGGCTTGCCGAAGACGGCGATGCGCCCGCCGGTGGGCTTGAGCAGGCCGAGCATGATCTTGATCGTTGTGCTCTTGCCCGAGCCGTTGGGGCCCAGCAGGCCGAAGACCTCGCCCTTCTCAACGTGGAAGGTCAGGTTGTCGACCGCTTTGGCGCGCGTGCGCAGCCAGAAGTCCTTGAACGTCTTGTTCAGCCCCTGCACCACGACGACCGCCTGCCGGGTCGTGACGGAGGTCGTTTCTGCGTTCGTCTGGCTCACCATCACCATGCGTGTCTCCGCCCGTTCGCCGGGGTTCTGCGCTCTGCGCCGCTCAGTCAGTGCCTTGCCCGCTCAGTTCGCCTCGGTGTTCTTGGGCTGGGCCTGCAGCTCCTGGTCGCGGAGTTCCTTGGCGTTCTTCTGGTTGATCCGGATCTGCTCCAGCAGGGCCGCCTTCTTTTCCTGGGCCTTCTGAACATCAGGGTCGCGGTTGATCTGCATCTCCATCACCGAGACGTTGGGCGGCAGCATGAACACCTGCACCGTGTCGCGGTTGACAAACGACGCGAAGGCGTCGGACCAGTCGCCCAGTAGCACGACGCCGGCGTTTGAACGGAACGCCGCCAGCTTCGCCGAGAAGAGCGCCGCGTCGCCCTGCGCACGCGACACGGCTCTGGCACGCTCGGAGCGTGCCGTCTCGATCGTCTGCGTCGCCTTGCCGCTGGCGAAGACGCCGGGCCGGCCGCGGACGGGCTCGCGCCCCGCCAGCAGCGCATCGATGTGCGTGAGGACCTCGTCGGATTCCGCTTTCTTGCCGGCGGTGTAGAGCGCCTCGAACCTGTCGATCAGCGCCAGCGCCTCGTCGGCCGCCGGGCCGGCGGTGCCACCCAGGGTGGCGTTGCGGAACTGCTCGGCCTCGCTGACCATTTTGGCGGCGATGGCGACAGAGGCCTCGACCTCGTTGAACTTGGTGATCAGGCCGGAGGGGACCATCCGCCGCGTGATGTCGAACGAGCGGATCTGCAGGCCGGCGTCGAGATC
>JAUXUZ010000354.1 GCA_030680655.1 Phycisphaerales bacterium | reverse complement strand
ATCATCAGCCCGCTCGAGAGGCCCGGCTGCGGCGTCAGGAACGGCTTGAGGTGGCTCTCCGGATCGAACGCGCCGGTCAGCAGGTACGAGCGCCGCTCCGAGATGCCCGCGATATGGAAGACGGCGATCGCCAGCGTGTCGAGCGGGATCGCCAGCGGCATGCCGTGGAAGTTTGCGCCCGAAACGATGTCCGCTGTGCCGCCCGCGTTCTGGAACACCAGCGGGTTGTCGGTCACCGCGCCCAGCTCAGCCGTCACACGGGCGGTCACCTCGTTGAGCTGGGCGGCGGCGGCGCCCAGAACGGTCACGCCCGCGCGGAGCGAGTAGGGGTCCTGCACACGCGGGTCGTCCTCACGGTGACTCTCCCTGATCGCGCTGCCCCGCAGCAGCGCCGAGACCCTGCCCCCGACCATCAGCAGTTCGGGCTGGTTGCGCGCAATGTAGAGGCGCGGGTCAAGGAACGAATGGCTCGCGCGGCACGCGTCGATGCTCATGGCCAGCGCCGCCTCGGCCGCCCCCTGCAACGTCGCCGCGTCGGCGCACAGCAGCGCGCCGCGCCCGCACATCAGGTGCGTGCCGTTGATCAGCGCCAGCCCCTCCTTGGCCTTCAGCGTAATCGGCTTCAGCCCGGCCGCTGCGAGCGCCTTCTCCGAGGGCGACACCTTGCTGTCCAACTCACACGCGCCCTCGCCGATCATCGCCAATGCGACGGCCGCCAACGGCGCCAGATCGCCCGACGCGCCCACCGAACCGATCGACGCCACCACCGGCGTCACACCCTTGTTGAGCATGCCGACCAGCAACTGGATCACCTCCGGCCGCACGCCCGAGTGTCCCCGCGACAACGAACCAGCGAGGCAGACCATCATCGCGCGTGTCACTTCGCGAGACAGAGGCTCGCCAACACCCGCGGTGTGGCTGCGGATCAGGTTCCGCTGGAGCGTGTCGAGGTCGTCCTGGCCGATCCGCTTGCGGGCGAGCGAGCCGAATCCGGTGTTGATGCCGTAATGGGCCTGCCCGTCGCTGAGTCGCGCCTCGATCACGCGCCGCGAGGCCTTGACCTTCGCCATCGCCCCGGACGCCACGCGTACCCGCAAGCCGCGGCGGGCGACGCCGACAACATCAGCGATCGAGATGGGTCCACCGTCGAGCGACAGGTCTTTGGGCATGGGCGAACCGTACACCCGGCGAGACCCGATTCCGGTCTTTGGCGTCACAGTTTCAGCCCCCCACTCGACCCTTCCCCGACGTCCGATAATATACGTTATGTAAAACTGGATCGGGTTTCTGCGCGTTCGGGAGCCGTCAGAGGCGGATCTCGTACCAGGCCGTGTCGTCCATCGGGTCGTCGTTATACCGCTCGCACGGCACGAACCCGGCCGCCGTGTACACGTGCTGCGCGGCGAGCATGCTCGTGCTGGTGTCGAGCTTGAGCGTGCTGTAGCCGATCTGCTGCGCATCGGCGACCAGGCGTGCGATCAGCGCATGCCCCAGCGACTGCCCTCGTGCTGCCGGCTGCACGTACATGCGTTTCACCTCGCCGACATCCGCGCCCAGCTTGTCGAGCGGGCGAAGGGCTGCGCACCCCACGGGCGTGCCATCGACAACCGCCAGGTAGATCCGCCCGCGCGGCGGAGCGTAGAG
>JAUXUZ010000041.1 GCA_030680655.1 Phycisphaerales bacterium | reverse complement strand
AGAGGCGGTGTTTACGTCCTCGCAATAGGGAACACTGGCGTTCGAGTATGCCTTCGACGCGGAATAGACCGTCGCCGAGGACGTGTAGGTTTGCGCGTTGCCCGCGAACGACAGGCACAGCATCAAGCCGAGCAATCGCATCAGTAGCTCCTCGTGTATTTGATCGAGACCGAGAGGTTCTTCACGGATGAGACCGAAGCGGTCGTGAAGCCGAGACCCTCACCGTAGGTGAGCGTGCCGTAGCCGTTGATGGTCGTAGTGCTTGCGCCGGAAGTGCTACAGGTGAGAGCGGACGCCACGGCGTTCCCGGCGGAGTCCTTGATGGTCAGGCTGACGGTTCCGGCGTCGGTCCAGCATGCGATCTCGGTGACTGCGGCTTGATGAGCGTGCGCCCGCCAGACGTTATTGACCGTGGTGGCGTCGATTGCCGTTGAAGCTGAACCGCCGTAGACGAAGTTGATCTGACCCGACCGGTAGGTGTTCGTGTCATAGCAGCCTTCGGCGGCGCCGCTGGCGCTGACGCCAAGTGCGGCCTGACCGGCGGAGCAGTTTGAGTCATTGGCGGCGAGCGCAGTCGCGGTAGATGCGTTGCCGGACAGAGCTGCAGTGACGGTCCCGGCCGAGAAGTTGCCCGAGCCGTCACGCTGGACCACGGCGCTGGCAGTGTTAGAGGAAGCGAATGTCGGCTTACTGGAGACGTTGGCCCACGCCACGCTGCCAGCTGATCCGCTGGCATTGCCTGTGACGTTTCCAGTGAGGTTGGCAGTGATCATTCCTGCGGAGAAGTTGCCTGAAGCATCCCGCTGGACGACCGCGTTGGCCGTGTTAGTTGAAGCGAATGACGGTTTGCCGGAGACGTTCGCCCAGGGCAGGGTACCCGTCGAGATCGTGCCCAGCGTCGTGATGTTGGCGCTGCCCGACCACGTTGAAAGGGCCGTGTTCTCGACATTGCCGAGACCAACCTTGCTTTTCGTGAGGGTCAGCCAGGATGGATCCGAGTACGATCCGGTCGTGTAAACCCCGTTCGTTACAGTCGATGCGTTGCCGGTCAGGTTGCCGGAAAACGTCGTCGCCGTGACGGTGGTTCCGACGCTCAAACTCCCACTGATCGCGGCGTTGCCCTGGACCTTGAGCCTCTCCCCTGTATCCGAGGTCGTCCCCAGGAGCAGGTTGCCGGAGCCGGTGAACCGGGCCTGCTCTGCGCCGGCGAGTGAGAAGATCAGCCCACCGTAGCCGGTTCCGAGGAGTCCATTGGTGCCGTCATGGGACAGAAGTGAGTATCGGGTCCAATCC
>JAUXUZ010000040.1 GCA_030680655.1 Phycisphaerales bacterium | reverse complement strand
GCCGAGCAGGGGACGGTCAACACGGCAAACCTTGACGGGTACCGGTCGATCGCCGATCGCGGCCTGCTGCTCAACGGTGCGGCGGGCGCGATCAACGCTGCGGCGCTGAGCGACGCGGAGGGGATGCCCTTCTCGCTGGTGAACGAGGCGGGGGCGCTGGACATCGTGCACCTTGGCAACCGCAACCTTGTCGCCAACTCGGCGCGCGTCTACGGCAGCAGCGCCAACAACGCGGCGCAGCCGAACTGGCAGACCGACCCTGACCAGACCGGCCCGCAGGTGACCGACCTGGCCTCCTCCGGGTACACGCTGACGGCGTCGTCGCGGCTGGGTGTGATCTACCAGGTCAGCGATTTCGGCGGTCGGTTCGACACGGTGGTGCACTTCACCGACGGCTCGTCGGCAACGCTCACGATGCGTGCGCCGGACTGGTTCGGTGTGCAGGTCGTGCCGGCGCCGGTGGCGGGCTCTGGCCTTGATGCGCAGCGTGCGCTGGGTGTATTCCTCGCGACGGACCAGGCGGACACGGCGTTTGCTCCGGCGACGAACCTGAACGTTGTCGAGGCGGTGACCTCTGTGCAGAGGCTGGCCGCGGACGGCTTCGGCGACTTTACCGGCAAGCAGATCGATCGGATCACGTTCCAGAACCCGGTGTCGAACGCGAACTACGCGAACTCGACGCCGGCGACAGGCTCGGGGTTTGCGATCATCGCGGCGACGCTGCGTGACATCACGGTTGCGCCGCCGGCGTGCCCGGCGGACATCGGCGTGCAGGGTGGCGTGCCGGGCCAGGACGGGGTGCTGGACAACAACGACTTTGTTATCTTCATCGACTACTTCTTCTCGCAGAACCCGCTCGCTGATCGGGGCGTTCAGGGTGGAGTCCCCGGCAGCGACGGCATCTGGGACAACAACGACTTCATCGTGTTTATCGATCAGTTCTTCGCCGGGTGCGGTTCGTAACGGCCGCGCGGCCCGAGTAAGCGTGTGAATGAACCAGGCCCTGGCGGTTGCCGGGGCCCTTTCTTTGTGTTGCCGAGCGTGTGGTCGAGGGGGGTTAGCGGGCGAGCGCGGCGAGGAAATCGCCGGGGTTCTCGCCGCGCTCGATGGCGGCGATGAGCGCGGAGCCGACGATGGCCCCGTCGGCCTTGCCGGCGAGGGCCCGCACGTGCTCGCGGGTTTTGATGCCGAAGCCCGCGCAGACTGGCACGGGCGAGACGGCTCGGAGGTGCGACAGGTACGCGTCGAGGTTGGCCGGGGCTGCGGGCGCGGCGCCGCCGGTCACACCGGTGACCGTGACGGCGTAGAGGAAGCCGTCGGAGTTCTTTGCGAGCAGCGCAGCGCGGTCGGGCGGGGTGACGGGCGAGACGAGCTGCACCTGGCCGACGCCCTTTGCGTGCAGCGCAGCGCGGAGCCCGGACGATTCTTCGAGGGGCAGGTCGGGGATGATCAGCAGGCTCACGCCAGAGTCGGCGCAGCGCTGGGCGAGGTTGTCGAGCCCGAGGTGGATGAGCGGGTTGAGGTAGCTCATCAGCGCGACGGGGGCGGCGAGTGTTCCCTTGAGCGCGGCGAGGGAGGTGAGGATCCAGTCGAGGGTCACGCCGTTCTGCAGCGCTTTGAGCGAGGAGTGCTGGATCGTTGCGCCGTCGGCCATCGGGTCGGAGAAGGGGACGCCGACCTCGACGAGCGCGGCGTGCTTCTGCAGCGCGCGGAGCTGGATGGGGAATGCGTCTTTGGTGGGGAAGCCGGCGGTGATGTAGGGGATCAGCGCGGGAGTGCCCTTGGCGGCGTGGTCGCGGATGCGGGTGGAGATGAGGGATGCGGTTTGCATAAGAGCCTCGGGCGCAAGCACGAGCGCGAGTGTTGACGGGTGGGTGGTTCTTTGAGCAGTGAACGTTTTTGTCGGAAGACTGGAGCAGTGGTCTGGCGTGCGGGTTGTTGGACGGGCATCGCGCTCGTGCTTGCGCCCGAGGCTCTTATTGTTTCATCAGGATGGGCATGTCTTTGTCGCCGCGCCCGCAGAGGTTGATGAGGATGGTCTTGCCAGGGTTCTTCGCGGCCCATTTC
>JAUXUZ010000037.1 GCA_030680655.1 Phycisphaerales bacterium | reverse complement strand
GTAAGGGTTCATGTGAAGTTCCTCGGTCAAATGATAGGTTCGCGCCCGCCGCTGCGGTGTTTCTCGCCAACAAGCCGGGGGACCGCCGATACCGGAGAAATGACGCTCTCAGCCCTCCCAGCGGGCCTCACGCTCGATCTTGACGACCCTTCCATTGTCATCGTCGTCGGCGCCGACCTGCGGGCCGAAGCGCTCGACCGCCCGATTGCCGCCGCGCTGCTGCGCGGCGTGAACGTGCTGCTGGCGAAAGAGGCCGCAGCGCTCGGTGCCGGGCGGACGCTCCCGGCCGCGGTGATCTGCACCGACGTGTGGTACCTCAACAGCAACCAGCTGCGCCTGTGCCCGACGATCTCATTGGGTGGGCCGGAGATCAACGCGCTGTCTGCCTACCTGATCGGACGCGTTCCTCCGGTCTTTGCGATCGAGGGTCGCTTCGCGATCCACGCCGACCCGCGGCGGGAGCAGCTCGCCGCGTGCCTGTGGGGTGTCGATGCGACCAACACGGCGCACGCGATGGACACGTTCTGCTCCAAGCACCTCGCCACGTTCGTGCACGCGAGCGTGCGCGTGCCTGGCTGAGGCGCGCGTACGCCGATCACTTGCCGATGCAGAACGACGCGAAGACCCGGCCGATGACCTCGTCGGGCGGGATCGCCCCGCTCACCTCGCCCAACGCATCGAGCGCTGCCCGCAGGTGGTGCGCCGTCAGCTCGGCCGCGCCGTCGGCGTTGACCGACTCCAGCGCGGCGGCTGCGCGTGCGAGCGCCTGAGCGTGGCGCGTGACGATGGCGCCGGCGCCGTGGTCGCCTGCGCCGCGGGCTGCGTTTGCGATCAGCCGGCGGAGTTGCTCGAGCCCCGCGCCGGTGAGGGAGCAGACCGCCACCTCGGCCCCTTCGACCCAGCCGGGTCGATCGGCCTTGGTCCGCACGCGCACGTCTCGGGCCGCGGACGGGTTTGGCACGTCGGCGAACGGCCCGCGTTCGCAGCAGTGAACCCGCACGGTGGCGAGGGCCAGCGCTTCGTGTGCTGCGCGCTGCGCGAGCGCACCGGTGCCGCCCGCCGCGGCTTCAAGGCCGGGCAGGTCCATCAAGTCAACCACCATCGGCTCGCGCCCGGGCGCTGAGAGTGTCAGCGGCTCGACGAGAACATCCCGCGTTGTGCCCGCGACGGGGCCGCTGACGGCCCGTTCACGCCCCAGCAGCGCGTTAAAGAGCGTGCTCTTGCCCGCGTTTGGCGCTCCGATCAGCGCCACCTTCGGGCGGGATGTGCGCTGCTCGCGCCCCGTTTCGCCGCCCAGGTGTGCCCTCAGGGCCGCGATCAGGCGGGCGGTGCGCTCCCGAAGCACCCTGGGCTCGATGGCGACGACGCCCTCTTGATCGGAGAAGTCGATGCCCGCCTCGACCAGCGCCAGGAGTGCCGCCACTTCCTCCGCCCAGTGCCGGTAGACCGCGCCCGCTGCGCCGCTCATGACCGCGGCCGCGGCCGAGAGTTGCTCGGTGCGTTCGGCGGCGACCATTGCGGCGACGCCTTCGGCCTGATCGAGTGTGAGCTTGCCGTTGAGGTAGGCCCGCGCGGAGAACTCGCCCGGCTCGGCCATCGTGGCGCCGTGGGCGCAGAGCCGGTCGAGCACGCGGCGGACCAGGTGGGGGTTGCCGGCGATGAGCAGCTCGAGGGTGTCTTCACCGGTGTAGGTGCGCGGGCCCTTGGCCGACCATGCCAGGCAGGGCACGCGGAGATCGTCGGTCAGCCGCAGCCGGGCGGCCAGGGGCGACCGCGCCGATGGAGGGCGCTCGATCAGCGCCTTCTCAACCTCTGCGCACGCCGGGCCCGACAGGCGGATCAGCGCACGGGCCGCCGCGCCACCCGTCCCCCCGGTCGCGCACGCGGCGATGGTGGCGTGGCCGGGCATGGGTCACCGCTTGGGCCCGTACTTGTCCTTGCCCTGCTGCTGCTGCTGGCGTTTGAGCTGCTCGGCACGCGACTGCGCTTCGGCGAAGCGCGCCTGTAGGCGGGCGAAGAAGCCGGGGTTCTTGTCCTTGCGGCTGAAGGCGTGGGGGTTCTTCTTCAGCACCTCTTCGCGGGCGAGCTCGGACTTCTCAAACTCCTTGCGGATGTGGCGCGACTCGACGATGCCCAGGGCGCTGTTGGTGATGAAGTAGAGCGCAAGGCCCGAGGGCGCGTTGTACATCATCAGCGGGAAGAGGAAGACGATGACCACCTTCATGATCTTCTGCTGCGTCTCCATCTCCGGCGAGAGCTGCGCGGTGGGGGGCGGCGTGAGGTACTTCTGCTGGCCGTAGAAGACCAGCCCCAGCACCACCGGCAGCATGTTCAGCGAGTCGATGTGCCCCATCAGCGGGACGTCAAAGCCGAAGGGGAGCGTGATGAAGTGGTCCGGCTCGGCGAGGTCTGACAGGAAGTGCCAGGCGCCGCCGGTGAGCTTCTGGAACGCGCCGAAGAACGCCGGCATGTGGCGCAGGTCAAACAGGAAGAACATGAGGCTCGACAGCGCGATCCAGATCGGCGTCTGCATCAGCATCGGCAGGCAGCCGAGCGCCTGGGCGTAGTTGATGTTCTCCTCGCGCATGAGGTTCGCGACCTCCTGCCTCAGGCGTGCCGGGTCGTCCTTGAACTTCTCCTGCAGCAGCTTCTGCTTGGGGCCCACGCGCTGCATCTGCTTGCCGAAGCGCTGCAGGCTGGTCTGGCTCCACTTGGTGATCGGGTGCAGCACCGTGCGGACGCAGATCACCAGCAGGATGATCGCCAGGGCCCAGTCGAACACGACGTGGTCGGCAAAGAAGGTCATCACAAACCGCAGCCCGTGGGCGAGGAACTGGAAGGTGCAGAACGAGCAGGGACCGGGCCAGAAGTAGATCTCGATGTCGGTGAGCTTGATGCCCCCGCTGTAGGCGTTGGCCGCTTTGAGGGTGCCGCGGTCGATCGGCCCGGCGTAGATGCCAAGGTCGGCGTGCACGCTCCCGCCCGCGGGCACGGCCATGACCGGCGAGAGGCCGCGCAGCGCAACGGCGGCGTTGGTCTCGATCACCCCGCTCGAGTCGGGCTCGCGGGTGAGCACCACGCGGTCGATCGTCTCCCACGAGTGGAGCCGGATGTCGGGCATCGGCGTTGGCGTGGGGAGGTCCGTGCGGGCGGGCTGCCGGGCGGCCAGCGAGTGGACCGTGACGGTGAAGAACCGGTTGGTGACGCCGATCCACGCCAGCGACTTGTTCTCTGCGGCGGCCTTCGGCGTCGGCCAGACGGTGATGTCGGGCCAGACCCACGTGCCGCTGGCGATCGCTGCCTTGCCGAGCACGTCGTCGCGGGTCAGCAGAGGGGACTGGCCCTCAACGGCTTTGCCCGTCGGGTCCACCGTGGGGTTTGCGAGGATGCCCAGACGCACGCGGCGCGGGTCGCCGCCGTAGCGGATGATGCCGATGGGCAGTTCCACCGGGCCCAGCTGCGAGAAGCGCACCGCCATCGGCTTGTCGGTCAGGTTCTCAAACGACTGCTCGAGCGTGACCTCGTAGAGGTCGTCAACGAGGCGGTAGGTGCGGCTGACGCGGGCGACGGTCTTGCCGGTGCTGTCTGCGATCTCGGCGACGAACACGCCCGGCGACGCCTGCTTCCAGTCGTAGGCGACCGGGTCGCCCTTGCTGTCGCGGTAGGTTCCCGCGAGCTTCACCGGCTGGCCGTCGATCTCCACCTGCAGCAGCGCGAACGGGACGAGGCGCTGCTCGGCGCCGGGCCCGTAGGACATGGTCCGCGTCTCCTGCAGCACGACGTTGGCGCTCTTCTTGTCTGTCTCCTGGTGGTGCCGCGCCAGCGCGAGCTCCAGCACGCCGGCGCCCTCTTGCTGGAACTTCACCTGCATCAGTGGGTCGCTCTTGCCCTCACCCTGCAGCGAGCCGAGCGGGAGCCACGCCTCGGCCTTCTGCATCACCGCCTGGAGGGGACCGGTGTAGCCGCGCTCGGCCGCGCCCGCGGTGCCGCCGGGGGGGGCGGGGGGGGCGGAGGCTTGCGCAGCGCCGACGGCCGGCGTTGGCGGCTGGGTGACCACCGGCGTGGCCTTCTTGCCAAACAGCAGGAAGCCCACGGTGACGACCAGGCCGGCCATCACCATGGGGATCAGAAAGCGAGCGCGCGATTTGGGACCGTCAGCCATGAAGTCATCCGTCCTTTGAAGTATCCGTCAGCCGCGCCCGAACCCCCGCGGCACAAGTCCCGATTACCGACCCTCAAACAGCCGGTCCGCCAGCCACTCGGGCAGCTGCGGCACAGCGCGAATCTTGGCGGCGATGGCCTCGACGTCGTAGGGCACGCGCACGAACGTGACGCCCCGATCGTCGAGCACCACGTACGACGAGCGCGGGTCCATGTCGCGCGGCTGGCCGACGCTGCCGACGTTGATGATCGCCTTCTCCGACTCGGTGAACAGGTACGTGCTGTCGGTCAGCTCGCCCGGTGGGTAAAAGTCCGGCTCGTCGGTGAAGACGCCCGGCACGTGCGTGTGCCCCACAACGCACACCCGCGGCACGCGCTCAAAGATCGTCGACAGCTTGTCGGGCGCGTTGGTCACATCGTCGGGAAAGATGTACTCGTTGATGGGCCGGCGCGGCGAGCCGTGCACCGCCAGCAGGCTCGTGCGCCCGTCGGGGCAGGTCTCGACCACACGCACACGCAAGCGCCCCAGGAACTCGTAGCGCTCCCGCCGCAGGTTGTCGTCGGCCTCCGCGTCGAGGCGGTCGCGCGTCCAGAACGCGGCCGACTCGGCGCCGGCGTTGAAGTTGGTCGGCTCGTAGAGCACGCCGAAGTCGTGGTTGCCCATCAGCGCCCACTCGCACCGCGTGCGGACAAGGTCAACGCACTCTATGGGGTTGGGCCCGTAGCCGATGATGTCGCCCAGGCAGATGATCCGCTTGATCCCGCGCGAGTCGATGTCGGCAAGCACCGCCTCAAGGGCCTCAAGGTTGCCGTGCACATCGCTGATGATCGCGGTCGTCAAGAAGGCTCCATCATCGTCATGCTCCCCTGGCACCCGCCGGCACACCGGCCCGGGCACCCCGTTGGGAGATTGGCGGGGATCGTACCGCTCTCCCCCCCTCCCTTCCCGACGCGCCGATGTTGCGCTATCCCCGCTCTCGGCGGTCCGGCGGCGCTGCCGCCTGCCAACTCGGCAGGCAATCTCACCTAGGGCATAGCCGTTTGGGCACACGGCGAAAGGCTGGCTCCTCTTTCTACTCACTCTGGACATTGGCACGGTCGTTGCCGATACAGTGGCAAGGCGCGATCCCGGGCCACTGCCCGCGACGATGCCCCTTGCACCAAAGGACCATCCGTGAGCATCTCCTACCAGCGCACGCGTGAAATGACCATCGACGAGCTTCTCCTTGAGAACCGCGTCGTCTTCCTCATCGGCGAGATCACCCCGGGCTCAGCCGCGCGGGTGACGATGCAGATGCTCTACCTGGAGAAGCAGAAGCCGGGCCAGGACATCCACTTCTACATCAACTCACCCGGCGGCGTTGTTGACGACACCCTCGCGGTGCTCGACACGATGGAGTTCATCTCCTCGCCCGTCAACACCTACTGCATCGGGCGGGCCTTCAGCGGGGCCGCGGTGCTGCTGGCCGCCGGCGTCAAGGGCAAGCGCTTCATCCTGCCCCACGCCAAGGTGATGATCCACCAGCCCTCCGGCGGCGTCGGTGGGCAGGCGGAGGACATCCGCATCCAGGCCGAGCAGATCATCAAGACCAAGACTCAGCTGATCGAGATCCTCGCCCAGCGCACCGGTCAGACCGTCCAGGTCATCCGCGAGGCCTCCGAGCGCGACCGCTACTTCAGCGCCGAAGAGGCAAAGGCGTTCGGGCTCTGTGACGAAGTCGTCACCAAGTCCGCCGCCCGCTGAATCGTCCTTCCAAACTTCCGCATCTTCGCCAACCTTCTCACCCGACCCACACCCCCCCCCGGGAACACACCCATGTCCTACCTGGTACCCATCGTCATCGAGAAAACCGGCCGCGGCGAGCGGTCGTACGATATCTACTCGCGTCTGCTCAAAGACCGCATCATCATGGTCGGTGGGCCGGTGACCGACGAGATGGCCTCGCTGGTGACGGCGCAGCTGCTCTTCCTCAGCCACGAAGACGCCAAAGCCGACATCCACATGTACATCAACAGCCCCGGCGGGAGCGTCACCTCCGGCCT
>JAUXUZ010000034.1 GCA_030680655.1 Phycisphaerales bacterium | reverse complement strand
GGCTGGGCGTGAGCGTTGAGGCGTTTATCGAGCGGTACACGCACGTGCTGGCAGAGGGTCGGAGCCTGACCGAGCGCGAGGGGCCGCGGGGGTTTGATTGCGTGTTCCTGGACCGGTCGAAGGTGAGCGGGCGTGCGGTGTGCGGGGTGTACGAGGACAGGCCGCGGCAGTGCCGGACGTGGCCGTTCTGGAAGAGCGTGCTGCGTGACGGGGCGAGCTGGGCGCGAGCAGGGGGCGTGTGCCCGGGGATCAACAAGGGTGAGTTGACGCCGGTGATGCAGGTGCGGGTGCTGCGTGGCGTGGTGGACATTTGAGCCCTTCACCGGCCGAGCTTGCGGCTGGCTGGCTTGACGCGGCGCGGCGGCCAGAGGTTGCTGCGGACCTGGTGGCGGTGTTTGCGGATGCGGCAGAAGAGATCACGCGGCGGGCGCCGGCGTGCTGGGCGAGCGGGCGGTGCTGCAACTTCAAGCAGACGGGTCACCTGCTGTTTGTGACGGGGCTTGAGGCGGCGTTTACGCTGGAGCGTTGCGGGAGCCCGGGGCGGGCGCGACTCGACGCGGCGTTGAGGGGTGGCGGCTGCCCGTTCCAGGTGCTCAACCTGTGCGGCGTGCACGGCGACAAGCCGCTGGGGTGCAGGTTGTACTTTTGTGACCGGGCGTCGTTTGTGTGGCAGAACGACGTGTACGAGCGGCTGCTGGGGGGGATCCGCTCGCTGCACACGCGGCACGGTGTGGAGTATCGCTACGGCGAGTGGCGCGGGCTGCTGGCGCAGGTGATGGAGCACGGCGATCTTGGCGTGTGGGCGGGCGGGGGTGGCGGTTTGGACGGCGGGACGGGGTTGACGGTAGAGGGGGTTTAGCGGCGGGCGGGGACGGATTGCGTGCGCTGGGGCGGTGCGGCGTGGCAAGAATGGCGGCACGTGCGCGACTTTTGGGTGTATGCGAGGATGATGGGCAAGTACCGCGGCCGGCTGCTGCTGGCGGTGGTTGCGTCGCTGGTGGGCGCGACGAGCCTGGGTGCGAGCCTGGGCGGCATGGTGATCGTGCTTGAGCACATCCTGGGGCAGGGTGGCAAGAACCTGCCGCAGCTGATGACGGACCTGAACGCGAAGCTTGACACGAACGGGGTTGCGCAGAGCGTGGGGCTGCGGGTGCCGGACGCGTGGATCGCGGCGCTGCCGACGGGGGCGTACGACGCGGTGCTGTGGACGGTGCTGGTGCTGGGGATGGCGTCGGTGATCGGGGCGGTGGCGAACTACGTTCACGCGCACTCGGCGCTGACGGTTGCGGGGTGGACGCTGCGCGACCTGCGCCAGCGGGTGTTTGCGCACGCGGTGGCGTTGCCGGCGGCGACGGTGGCGAAGCGTGGCGCGAGCGCGCTGGTGAGCCAGGTGGTGTTCGACACGCAGCAGGTGTGGGGCGGGTTTGTGCTGCTGCTGCAGAAGACGCTGGCGCAGCTGCTGAAGGGTTCGGTGGCGGTGGGGATGGCGTTCTACTTCAACTGGCGGATGGCGCTGGTGGGGATGGTGGTGATGCTGCTGCTGGGGCTTGTGATCCGCCGGGTGGGCAGGCGGGTGAAGACGGCGGCGAAGCGCGGGCTTGAGGCGCAGGGTGAGCTGCAGCGGACGACGGCGGAGGCGCTGACGCACGTGCGGGTGGTGAAGACCAACAACGCGGAGGGGCGCGAGAGCGAGCGGTTCGCGGTGACGACGGCGGTTCAGCTGAAACAGGAGCTGAGGGTGCGGACGGGGCGGAGCATCACGAACCCGCTGGCGGAGATGGTCGGCTCGCTGGTGCTGGGGCTGCTGGCGCTGGTGATGGCGCACGAGATCATCCACAACCGTCAGGAGCCTGAGACGTTCATCGTGACGCTGGCGGCGCTGGCGCTGGCGGCGAACAACCTGCGCCCGCTGACTGGGCTGTACACGGACCTGCAGACGACTGCGGCGGCGGCGGCCCGGCTGAGCGAGCTGCTGCGGCTGGAGCGCGACGATGCGCACGACGCGGGGAAGCCGGCGCTGGGGCCGCACCGCGTGTCGATCGAGCTGCGCGGGGTGACGCTGACGTACCCGGGGGCGGACGCGCCGGCGCTGGTGGACGTTTCGCTGACGGTGAAGCACGGGGAGACGGTGGCGATCGTGGGGCCCAACGGGAGCGGCAAGTCGACGCTGCTGAGCCTGCTTCCGCGGGTGCTCGAGCCCGACAGAGGGCCAGGCGGCGCAGCGGGCAAGGTGCTGATCGACGGGGTGGACATCGCGGGGGTGACGCTGTCGAGCCTGCGGCAGCAGATCGGCGTGGTGACGCAGGAGACGGCGCTGTTCAGGGGGAGCATCTTCTGGAACATCGCCTACGGCGTGGACGCGGGCGTGAGCCCAGAGCGTGTGCGGGAGGCGGCGCGGAAGGCGCGCGCCGAGGAGTTCATCGCGGCCAAGCCGGGCGGGTACGACTATGTGATCGGCGAGGGGGGCGGGGGGCTCTCGGGTGGGCAGCGTCAGCGGCTGTGCATCGCGCGGGCGGTGCTGCGTGACCCGTCGATCCTGATCCTGGACGAGGCGACGAGCATGGTGGACGCCGACAGCGAGCGGAAGATCGCCGATGCGCTGGCGGAGTTTTCGCGCGGGCGGACGTGCCTGATCGTGGCGCACCGGCTGAGCACGGTGGTGCACGCGGACCGGATCGTGGTGATGAACTTCGGTCGGATCGAGGATGTTGGGACGCACCGCGAGTTGATGGGGCGGAGCGCGACGTACCGGCTGATCGCGGAGCACCAGCTCATGAAGAGCGACGGCAAAGCGGGCGAAGCGGGGGCGGCATGAGCGGCGGACGTGTGATCGGCGTTCTGCGGGCACGAGCCCTGTGCGGGAGCACAGGGACAGGTTGCCGACGGCGTTCGCTCGGCGCTGTAACCCTCGGCGGAAACGGGGCGCAAGAGCGCTCTTTCCCCACGCTTCCGCGTGGGTCTCGTGGGGGGTATTGATGCACAACACCGAGGCGGATGGGAACGAGTACTTTGTGTGTGACTTCTGCCGGCGGTGCTGGGCGGAGGATCGCCAGATGGTGGAGGGGCACCGCGGGGCGCTGATCTGCTCGCCGTGCCTGACGGTTGCGTACACCGAGCTTGTGCACCTGCACATGGGTGAGGAGCGGAAAGGGACCCTGTGCACGATGTGCCTGGAGCACCGCGACCAGGCGCAGTGGGAGAGCCCGAGTTATCCGGCGGCGCACGCGTGCGTGCGGTGCGTGCGGCAGGCGGCGGGCGTGCTCTCGAAGGACCCTGAGAGCGGGTGGAAGCGGCCGGAGGCGGCGGCGGGGATCGTGCCGAGCGAGGTAGAGAAGGTGGAGGAAGAGGATGTGGATGAGGAGCACGTGTAAGGGGGGCGGGGGGATGCTGAAACGGGCGGGAATGGAGGACCGGATCGCTGATGTGTTGCGGGACGATTGAATCGTCCGCCTTCCGGGCGGGGGATTCCAAGAATCGGAACCACGGGTTCCCTCGCTGCGCTCGGT
>JAUXUZ010000032.1 GCA_030680655.1 Phycisphaerales bacterium | reverse complement strand
CGATTTACTACCCGATCGTTTTTCCAAAGCCCGGCGACAAACTGGTGGTTGACGCCGAGACAACCGGCTGGCTCCGCGTGATGTACCCGCCCAGCGTCAAGGCGTTTGTCTCGGCCGATGAAGCGCAGGAGAGCGGCGCTGGAAAGGTCCGCCTCGTCAAGGCGAGCAAGCTCAAGGCCCCCAACGCCAACAGCGGTGTCAAGGGCGCGTTCCTGGGGGTCCAGGAAGCGGAATTGCCGATCGGGACCGAGTTTAAGATCTTTGAGACAATCAAGGACGACGCGGGGAAGGTGCTCGCCTACGCGATCGAGCCGCCGGCGAGCGCCCGAGGCTGGATAAGCCGCGAGGCCGTCAGGCGCGCGACCGACAGCGAAGCCGCACCCGTCCTCGCCGCGCTTGGTGCGCCGGGTGCCGCGGCGGTTCCCGCTGTGGTTTCCCCGTCGAGCCCCTCTCAGGACGCGGCCGCGGTGCCAGAGAGGCCGAAGCCCGATCTGCAAGCGCCAGCCGCCGTGCCTCCCGCGAACCCAACCCAGTCTCCTGAGGTTGCCGCGCCGCACAGCCCGGCTGCTGTTCCTACAGCGGACCCTGCTCCAGCCCCCTCAATTCCCCCAGTTCCCTCAGTTCCTCCAGCCGCTGAATCGCAGCCCCAGTTTGCTCCGCCACCGAGCATGCCGGTCGTGATACCGACCAGCATCCCCGCCACTGCTCCCTCTGGCACCCCACCAGCTGGCATGGAGATCCCATCCACAGTGCCGGTTGGTGACAAGGACGGCGGCGGAGCGGCCATGCCGCGCACCGTGCAGCCGCCGGTGCTGGCGCCGACGCGCGCCGCGACCTTTGACAGCCTCAAAGACCTGTACAACAGCGTGCGTGCGCAGCCCGCCGCGAGCGCGGAGCTGGAGCAGGCGATCGCCGAGTTCGAACGGTTCAAGGGTTCGCTCGGCTCCAGCCCCCGCGACATAGCTCAGGCGAGGCAGCTGGATGCCTACATCGCCGCGATGAAGATGCGCAAGGAAGTCCGTGACCTGCAGAACGCCAACGCTGCGCTCAACCGTGACACCGAGCTGCTCAAGAGCGAGGTTGGCAGGCGCGTCATCGATCTGGAGAAGCAGCGTGTGTACGACGTCATCGGGCGGCTGGTGCGCAGCACCGTCTACGACGGCGGGCGAGCGCCCGTGCTCTACCGCGTCATGTCTCCCGAGCCCGGATCAGCACGCACGCTCGGCTACCTGCTGCCTGACCAGAAGTTCGATTACGCCAACAAGCTCGAGCAGGTTGTCGGGATTATCGGCGAGCTGCGCCCCGACGAGTCGCTGCGCACCAACTTGATCATCCCCAAGCGGGTCGATGTAGTCTCGCTCGCGCCGATCGTGATCTCTCCGGAGATCCCCGGCGCCTTCGCCCCGGCGACGCCGCCGAGGGCCGGCACGCCCGCCGGCCCTGCGCCGGCGGTTCCGGCCGCTCCCGCGATGGAGTTGCCGAGCCTTCCGGGCGGTCCTCCGCCCGCGGTTGCGCCGCCCACGCCCGCACCGGCAGATCAGCCCGAAAAGCCCTAGGGCCCGCTGAAAGATCTCCCCCTGCGCCCGCGCCGAGCGGGCGTTTTCATTGGGTCTGTTCCGCGCAACTGCGTGAACCGCCTCCGGCAGAGCCGCGTTCCTTCGGCTACATTCGCCCATGCAGCTCTCCCGCCGAGTCACGTCGCTGAAGCCTTCTTCCACAGTTGCCGTCATGAACAAGGCCAAGGCGCTCAAGGCCGCGGGCGTTGACGTGCTGAACTTCTCCGCCGGCGAGCCCGATTTTCCTTCACCGCCGGCGGCGGTTGAAGCGGCGTGCGCCGCGATGCGGGCGGGGAACACCAAGTACATCGACACCGCGGGAGACCTGCAGACGCGCGAGCTGATCGCGAAGATCCTCACCGAGGTGAACCACATCCCCGCCGTGACCAAGGACCACGTGCTGGTCACCGCGGGCGTAAAGATGGCGCTCTATCTCACGTTCCAGGCGTTGTTTGACGTAGAGAAGGAGGGTGAGCAGAAAGAACTGCTGCTGCCGGTGCCCTCATGGGTCAGCTTCGCGCCGATGGCGCAGCTCTCCGGCGCCAGGATTGTGGAGATGGCGACCACGCCCGAGGGTGACTTCAAGATCACGCCGGACCAGCTGCGCAAAGCGATCACGCCGCGCACGCGTGCGATCCTGATCAACAGCCCGAGCAACCCGTGCAGCACGATGTACACCGGGCAAGAGCTCGAAGCGCTCGCGGCGGTGATCGCCGAGGCCGCCAAAGCGGTGGCGCCCGAGCTGGTCGTCGTCGCCGACGAGTTGTACCAGAACATCGTCTTTGGCAGCGTGCCGCACGTATCGATCGGCTCGTTCTCCAGCATCGCCGAGCGCACGCTGACGATCAACGGGCCCGGCAAGAGCTTCGCGATGACCGG
>JAUXUZ010000031.1 GCA_030680655.1 Phycisphaerales bacterium | reverse complement strand
GCCGAGCGGCGCCCTCCGCCCGCGATCGCAGAAGGGCGCGCTGATCACCGACCCTGCCGCCGCCGCGGAGCAGGCCGTCAGGCTCGTCGGCAACCTGCCGCCCGCCGACGGTCCGTTCACCCTCTGCATCCACAGCGACACACCCCACGCGGTCATGATCGCCGCGGCCGTGCGGGCTGGGCTTGAAAAGAGGAACCTGCGAGTCGCAACGACGGGGCGCTAGCGGGCCACCGCCGCTTCGATCATGTGCGGACCCTCGTACCCCAGCCCGAAGATCGTCTCGTTGAACATTTCCAGCGAGACATCCTCCTGCTTGATGAAGCCCGACCTGGCGGTCTTCCCCAGGCGGTGCAGGTCGAGCATCGCGCACACGCCCGCGGCCGTTGTCAGCTCAATCGCGGGCCAGAGGCGCCCGAACATCTCGGTGGCGGGGACGGTGCGCCCGAAGTTGATCTGCCGGCGGACGCCGTCGTGACCGATGCCGATGCCGGTGACGAAGACCACCACCACGTCCTGCGTCGTCCGCGCGCACCCGTGCTCGAGCAGGTCAACCGCGAGCGCGCGGTCAAAGACCCGCCCGGCCCTGGTCGGCGTCGCGTGCTCCTCACCCAGGCGCAGGTCCTGCAGCAGGAACTTCATCAGCTCCGCGTGCCCGGGGTAGCGGATCGACTTGTACGCCAGCGTCGTCTCGTCGATCGTTTTGCCCGCGGCCACGAGCGATTCGATCAGGCTGCCGATGCCGCCTGAGGTGAAGAACGCCTCGTACTCGCACCCGTTGAGCGTGAAGTTCTCAACGCCGCCAAGGGCGGGGACCTTCACGCCCTTACCCCCCAGCATCACGTTGCACGGCTCGCAGTACTCGTTGATCACGCCCGCGGCCGACCAGGTCACGTTGTATTTGAGCCGGTTGGTGGGGTACTGCGGCAGGGCACCCACGCGCAGGACGAGCGTGTCGATCGTCTTGAAGCTCCGCGCCACATCGTGCGCCGCGATCGCGATGTACCCCGGCGCCAGCCCGCACTGGGGCACCAGCGCCACCTTCGCGCGGCCGCTGTCGGCGATCGACTTCACCTTGTCGGTCGTCTCGACGTCCTCGGTCACATCAAAGTAATTGACGCCCAACTCGTTGGCCGCCTCGGCGATGCCGATGACGAAGTTGAACGGCAGCATGCAGATCACCGAGTCGTGCCCCTTCAGCAGGGCCTTAACGGCGTTGATGTCGCTCACATCCACCGTCTTGTACTCGCACGGAACGGGGTGCTTCACCAGCGAGCCGAGCCGCGCGATGT
>JAUXUZ010000030.1 GCA_030680655.1 Phycisphaerales bacterium | reverse complement strand
CCCGAGCTGCACATGCCCAAGGGCAAGGCGCTCGACCTGGCCTGCTGCGGATCGATCGAGGGCTTTGACGCCCGCATCACCGGCACCTTCGACTACGCCGACATCGAGGGCTCCGACGTCGTTGTCGTCACCGCCGGTCTCCCCCGCAAGCCCGGCATGAGCCGCGACGACCTGGTGAACGTCAACACCGGCATCGTCAAGAGCGTGGCCGAGAACATCAAGAAGTTTGCGCCAAACGCCGTCGTCATCGTCGTGAGCAACCCGCTCGACGCGATGGTCTACGTCATGTGGAAGGTCACCGGGTTCCCCGCGGCCCGCGTGATCGGCCAGGCCGGCGCGCTCGACGTTGCCCGCTACAAGACGTTCCTCGCCTTCGAGCTCGGCGTCAGCGTCGAGGACATCCAGGGCATGCTGCTGGGCGGGCACGGCGACGACATGGTCCCCCTCCCCAACCGCACCAGCGTCAACGGCATCCCCGTCACCGAGCTGCTCTCCCCCGAGAAAATCCAGGCCTGCGTCGACCGCGCCAAGGTCGGCGGCGGCGAGGTCGTCAAGCTCATGGGCACCAGCGCGTGGTACGCGCCGAGCGCCGGCACAATTGAGATGGTCGAGGCGATCGTCCGTGATAAGAAGCGCGTCATCGCCTGCGCCGCCTACTGCGAGGACGAGTACGGCGCCGCCCCCGGGCAGAAGGGCAAGGGCATGTTCGTTGGTGTCCCGTGCGTGCTCGGCAGCAAGGGCGTCGAGCGGATCCTCTCCTTCAAGCTCGACGAGACCGAGAAGAAGTTCATGAACGAGTCGATCAGCCACGTCAAGGACCTGATCGCGGTGGTGAAGAAGCTCTATCCGGAAATGGCCTGAGGCCCACGCCCCCGGCGGGCACCAAGGGTTTGCCCCGAGCCCCACGCTGATCCGTTACCCAAACAGCGGCCTCATGGCCGCTGATTTCATATGGAATCCAGCGGGCAGCGGGCGTCGAATCCCCTCGTCGACGCGGCCCCGCATCGGCTCCTGCCGAGAGGACGGCCTCCTTATACTGCACCCCGAACAGGCAGCAACCGATAGAAGAAACAGCCATGAACACATTTAACAAAGCGGTCATCCTCGCATTCCTTGCCTCAGCAGCTCCGGCCTTTGCGCAGCAGCCAGTCGACCCGAGCGAAGTGCCCGAGAGCGTGCGCAACGCTCAGGCCGAAGCCGACCGCAAGCGGATGGAAGCGATCAACGCCCAGTACCCCGCCAAGCCCATCGAGCGCCCCATTCCGTCGGTCAAGAGCACCGACCCTGACGTGCAGGCGATGGTCAAGCTCCTCACCGGGTCGTTCGCCAGCGCACCCAGCGGCGAAACACCGGCCCTCTCACTCTCATCGGTCGTCATCACCGTCGACGGAGTGGGCGTTGACAACGCGATCTACTTCGAACTCGCCCGCGCCGATTCGGCCTGGGCTCCCTTCCGCCAGGGCGTTTGGCAGGTCTGGAAGAAGAACGGCAGCCTCGTCGTGCGGCAGTACGACTTGACGGGTGTGCCCCCGACATTCAAGGCCGCGGTGGTCGGCCTCTGGAGCGTTCCGGACATGTTCCCCGTGCTCAAGTCGTCGCAGCTTGCGCCGATCGCCGACATCACGCTGACCAGCGCCGGCGGCAACTTCTCCGGCACCGGTGCCGGCCCGACGATGATCGACAACGCCTTCGAGTTCTCCACTTCATGGGTTGTCACCCCTGAGTCCCTCTCCTTCACCGACCGCGGCACCGATGCCTCGGGCAAGCAGGTGTGGGGACCTGCCGCGGGTGCCGCAGGCCCGACGCTCAAGCGGACCGCGACGCTGGTCAAGGTGGAACGCCGCACCGGCGGCATCGTCGTGATCGACTTTGTGGCCCCCACCGCGACCGAGCCCAAGATCGAGGAGCACTCCGACGCGGCCGGCACGGCCGTCTTCTACAGCGACGCCGGGAACGAGTTCTACAACTCGAACACGCCCAACCCGCGCACCAATGCAGTCGAGCCCTTCCGCTGGACGGCCGGCTCACCGCAGAACCTGCAGGGCCTGAACATCGGCACGCTCGGCATGACCGTCGGCACCGTGCGGAGGCTTTACAT
>JAUXUZ010000026.1 GCA_030680655.1 Phycisphaerales bacterium | reverse complement strand
AGATTTCCGACACCAACGCGCTGGGCGTGCAGGAAGGGACCGGTGCCAACCGCGAGCAGGCGTTCGGCCTCACGGCCCACGCTTCGATCAAGCCGGCCACGGTCGGGCCGGGCAACCACTTTGTCCACGGCGGCAAGTCGTCCGACTACGACCGCAAGGTCGCCATCGCCAATGCCCTGCTCAACACCGTCTCGACAAGCTCGGACTACTTCTGCGCTTACTTCCTCGTCAACGGCTACACCGAGGGCGACACCCTCGGCCTCGAGCCCTGGACCGGCAACGGCGGAGCGCCAAACGAGGACCGCTACACCCGCCCGATGACCCCCAGCATCCAGCGCCGCTACATGATGGTGCTCGACCGCAGCGGCTGCACCCGCCCCGGCGACAAGCCCAAGGTGCTGATGTTCGAAGAGCTCCCCGTCAAGTAACGGCTACGCTCCGCCGTCCCGCCACCGGGAACGGAGATGCCCATGGCCAAACGCACCACCCACGCCCGCGGCATCACCCCCGCGGGCGTTTTCACATCCACCTATTGCTGGAGCTACCCCTGCAAGCCCAGGCCGCTCTGGACGGCCCTCACCACCGGCATCAACCGCTGGTGGCAGCCAGCGTTCTTCGCCCAGGCTTCGTCGAAGACGTTCAAGCTCGAGCCGCGCCTCGGCGGCATGATGGGTGAGGTGGGCCCCGCCGGCGCCGGCGTGATCTGGGGCACGGTCTTCGCGGTCGACCCCGGCCACTCGCTGCTGGTGGTCGGGCACACCACGCCGCGCTGGGGCGGCCCCCACACGGGCACGATGGAGTTCACCATCGCCGCAGCGCCGCGCGGCGCATCGCTCACGCTGGTGCACGCGGTCTTCGGCAACGCCACCGCCGCCACACGCCGCTCGCTCGAAGAAGGGTGGAACACGCTCTTCGACACCGCGTTGCGTGCGCACCTGAGCAAGTGAAACACCACAGCGGTCCCCGCCACACCAGCCCCCGCCACGCCTAGAGTCAGCCCGCACAGGGCGTAGCTCAGTTTGGTAGAGCGCGGGGTTTGGGTCCTCGAGGTCGCAGGTTCAAATCCTGTCGCCCTGATTTTGTTCAGAGTAAAGCCCTTCGATGAGCACATCGAAGGGCTTTCTCGTAGTGGCGGCGGGACCTGCGCCGGCACAGAGCGGTTCAATTGCTCCGCTTCGAGTTGGAGATTTGGGGGCGAGTTGGGTTGAGTGTTGAGGGGATTTGAACTTCGCCCGGTGGCCGCGTCCGATGCGATGATCTCCGGCGACGAGCTCTTATTACCGCGGGTGTTGATCCAGCGCCCATGAGCACGTTTTGCCGACTTGAGCAGCCTTGAACACCGTGCGGAAACCCGGATTGGTGGTCATGGTCAGGAACGTGAGCGCGTTCGGGTCGGTCGGCGCGGGCTGGTCGCAATTCACCAGTTTCACCCACACCTCGGCCCCGAGCACTCTCGCGGGCCGGGCGCGGCGGGTCGATGTGGATTCATCCACCAAGCGCAGTTAGTGCGTGAGCCGCTGTCTGCTCTCGACCTGCGGTGCGCCTGCGCGAGTGCCCTTCGTGTGTAAGTCGAGTCATGGGTTCATTCGCCAGATGGTCAGGTTCAGCGCCGCCGCGAAGCTGACCCAAACGAGATAGGGAAGGAGCAACGCTCCGGCCATCCTGTTGGCTCGCCAGAAGAGCACGACCGTGACAGTCAGTGCGCACCACAGCAGGGCAATGTCGAGGAACGCCAAGTCGGGTCGATGGGCCCCGAAGAACAGCGGCGTCCACAACGCGTTGAAGAGCCATTGCAGATAGAACATGCTGAGCGCCCACGGATGCGCTTTCCAGCCAGCACGTCTCCAGACGAGCCATGCCGCGACGGCCATCATCGCGTAGAGCGTTGTCCACACAGGGCCAAAGAGCCACGAGGGAGGGTTCCAACTGGGCTTGTTCAGGCTTTCAAACCAGACATCGGTTGAAACAAAGAACCCTGTTGCCGTCGCCGCGAAGCAGAACAACAGCCACGCGATCAAGCCGACTGCTTGCTGCCTTTGGAACGTATTGGCGGGGAGAATGTGTCCATGTTCTTGACCAACTGATCGCGGGATCACTCAGGTCTATACGCCACATGGGATCTACAGGGACACTCCTCGTCACATCCGTGTCGCCCGCACCAAGTTACGAGAACTCCCCTATGCGAACACCTCTGAGGGCCGAACTACGTGTACACCTCGGTTTGCATTCATTCACGTTATAGGCGAGTTCTCCGCAGTTCGGGCTCGCGCTGGCTACGCGACCAGCGGCGCAGCACGCGATTGTGATCTCACTGCGCGCTCACTTGGAAGCCCGATGCCAAGAATCGCTCAGGTGCCCGACGGCCTGATCGGCAGCGTCTGGGATCGCAACGGCGACTTTGTCCATCCTGAGATCAGCGACAACGGCGTGGGGGAGCAGTTCGCTCAGGGCCATGATAAGTGGCGGGTATTCCTGGATGTGGCGGAGTGTCAGTTCTCCGGTAGCGGTGTCGTCGAGGGCCAAGGCGGTGGTGTGGAGCATTGTGGTGCAGGCGGTGAGAAAACTCATCGCCGTGTAGTCGTCGCGCAGCACGCGGGAGGCTGTCTCGCCGCGTAACTTACCGTAAAGACCCGCCAACGCCCCGGCGGCTGTGGCCAGAACGTCGTTGAGCACCCCACCACCGGAGGCGCCGCCCATGGCCTTGACGTGAGCTTGAAGATCGGTGTGCTGACGCACGAGGACTGTGTGGAGGTTGTCGATCACGCTCCCAGCATGCGCAACCCTCCTCAAGTCGTCGTCCCCTGCCTGCTTGGCGACTGCCTGCAACACATGATCGACAACGGCGATCAGGTCGCCGAGGTAACTACGAACGGTCTCTTCATTGGTGGCGGTCATCGAGAGTCTCCTTCAGAGTGTGGTAAGAGTGGGATACAGCTGGGCGAACATGCCGCGGATGGAGTAACCTGAATTACCCATCATGCGCGTGAGGCCCCGGTGAAGCCATAGCGGATAAATCCTTCATTCTGCACTCAAGCAACGATCGCGCGTTCAACCCCCGGTATCACCGTGCACCATGCTCACATTAGCGCATTGATACTCCCGTGCTTCGAGGGGTCTCACGCCGCCACCGTCGCGCTGGCCGTTGACCCATCCCACGATCCGTTGACACAACCACGCCGCGGCTACAACAGCCGGGGCCAAGGAGTGTCAAGATGGCGAGGAAGCCCGGACGCAATCACCGCGACGAAGAAGACCAGCACCGTCAGCCCAAGGACGACGACGAGCACGTCGACACGCCGGTGACTCATGCGCCGCACTCCGGACACTTCGCCTCAGCCCCAAGGCCCGCGAGGTCGTAGCCGCACTTCTTGCACAGGCCGGTGATCGCCCGCCGCCGCGCGAGTATTCCTGAGCGGAGGAGCAGCGCGGCGGAGGTCCAGAGGAGGAGGGGGATGGGCCAGAGGAGCACGGTGGTCACCGTCCCGTTGCTGGGAATCACCAACTGGTCAACGGCCGCGACGCCTAGCCGCGCCCGCTGGTAGCCCTCGGCCTTCGAGAACCCGAACCACCAAGTCCATTTATCCGGGACTCTGAGTGAGGTGTGGACATCGTCGAATAGACTCCCGATTGGCGCCTCGAACACATGAACAGCGCCACCTCCAACATCGACAATCAACTTCGAGCTGATCCGACAGCGAACACCTTGCCACCCGCTCGCTACCCACACCGCCGCCACAATCACGCCGAAGGTGAGGAGCGTCCAGCCCAGCGCCCTGCGCTTTCTCCCTGCCTTTTTCGCGTTCCCTTTCTTATCCGTGCTCATCCGTGTTTATCCGTGGCTGGTCTTCTGCTTTCCGCATTCGGGGCACGGGGCATCAGCCGCAAGCCCTGCGAGCGAGTAGCCGCACTTCCTGCACATGCCCGTCATCGCCCGCCGCCACGCGAGGATGCCAGAACGCACCAGAACCGTGCCGCCGACGCCGCAGACCACCCCGAGCGGCCAGAACTGGACGGCGTAGAGGCGCAGGGGCCCAGGTGCGCTGGGCGGGCGGGCCTGAGCGAAGGCCACGATGCCAAGGTCGGTGTTGCTCCCGATCTGAGGCGGCATTCGCGGGGTCCGTGCCCACCAGTCCCAGCCACGCGACGTGCTCGGCAGTTCATCCACACGCGTCGCGTGCGGTTGAGAAACTCCCACGGCCCCTTCGCTTCGAACGAGGTAGGCCGTGCCGTGGCGGGCGTACAACTCAAAGCCCGGCCCGCTCCAAGAGGCCGACCACCACCCGCTCGCCCCCCACACCGCCGCCACGAGCAGGCCGAGGGTGAGCAGCGTCCAGCCCAGCGCCCTGCGCTTGCCCCCCCGGCCGATCTTCTTCACGTTCACATTCGCATTCACGTTCATCCCCACGTTGTCCGTCACCCGCCGAGTCTACCCGAAAACGCCAAGTGCCGGGGCGAGTAAAGGCCGGCCACGGATGAGCACGGATCATCACGGATCCAGACAGCGGGCGTGCATCGTCCTGATCCGTGCCCATCCGTGTCAATCCGAGGCTTGCCTTGCTCCTTCCGCGGTAATGGTCGAGGTCCGCTGCGTTCGGGCCGCCGCCTGTGGCCTTGCCGAGAGGGGCGTACTGTCAGCGACGTTGCCAACGGATCACCGAGCCATCGTGGAGGACCTCGCTGCTGCGCCCGACGTGCGCAGTGGGGGGGGCGGTGGTGGTGGTGGTGGCGGGGCTTGGCGGCAGTTGCTGAAGTCGCGGCCGGCCGCGGTTGGGCTTGGCATGCTGGCAGCGATCATCGGCGCGTGCATCTTCTCGCTCCCCTGGACGCTCGGCACCGTTGCCGAGCCGGGTCTGGCTGCGCTGGGTGAGCAGCAGCCCTCGGGCCCGCGCTACGAGCGGCAGGACCGCTCCGCGCCACGCCTGCCCCCCGTCTGGGCGACGAGCGACCGCTACACGCCGGCGATCGAAGCCGTCGCGGTAGACGCGGCCACCCGCGCCGAGGCCGACCGGCGCGGCACTCCGTACGACCATCTGGCCGAGAGCGGCTTCACACCGACCGCCGAGCAGGTGGCTGCCAACCGGCCGCACTACCTGCTCGGCACCGACCACCTGGGGCGCAGCCTGACGGCGCGCGTGCTCCTGGGTGGGGCGCTGTCGCTGCTGATCGGCCTCGCGGCCGCAGCGCTGAGCGTGGTGATCGGCACGCTCTACGGCGCGATTGCCGGGTACGCGGGGGGCGTGGTTGACGGGGTGATGATGCGCATCGTCGATGTGCTCTACGGCCTGCCGTACATCCTGCTGGTGGTCTTGCTTGCGGTCGCCGTCGATGGTGCGCTGGGCCGGTGGCAGTCGGCCCGGGTGGCGGGGATCTCCGCCGCCACCGAGCGCATGGTGAGCGAGTCGCTCGACGCCCTTCCGCCCGAGCAGCGGACCGATGAGGCGCGGATGGAGGCGGTGGGCCGTGCCCGGACGCAGCTGGGCTCTGGCGAGCTCACACCCGCCCAGTCGCAGGCGGTGAATCTTGTGACGCTGCTGGTGGCGATCGGCGGGGTCAGCTGGCTCACGATGGCGCGCGTCATCCGCGGGCAGGTGCTCAGCCTCAAGGCGCAGCCATTTATGGAGGCGGCGCGGGCGATCGGTGTGGGGGTGAAGCGGCAGTTCTCCCGGCACCTGCTGCCGAACCTGGTGGGGCCGATCGTTGTCTACGCCACGTTGATGGTGCCGCAGGCGATGCTGCAGGAGAGCTTCCTGAGCTTTCTGGGCATCGGCGTCAAGCCGCCGCTGCCGAGCTGGGGGAACCTCGCGGCCGATGCGCTGGGTGAGCTCAACACGGTGCGGTCGCACTGGTGGCTGCTGCTCTTCCCCTGCCTGCTGCTGGGCGTCACGCTGCTGTCGCTCAACTTTGTGGGTGAGGCGATCCGTGAGGCCGTCGATCCGCGCTTGAGCACCCGCCGCGCTGGCGGGGGTGGAGGGGGCAAGTGAACGAAGCAGGCTCCTCCCCTGTGCTGACCGTCGAGAACCTCGCCGTCTCCTTCGGCGGGCGCGATGGGGCGCCCGCGGTGCGGGCGGTCAGCAGCGCGAGCATGACGCTCTACCCGCGGCAGACGCTGGCGGTGGTCGGCGAGAGCGGCAGCGGCAAGAGCGTGACGGCCCTGAGCGCCCTGCAGCTCATCCCGCGCCCGCCGGGCCGCTTCGACCGCGGGCGCATCCTGCTGCACGGTGTGGAGGGGACGGCCACACCGCCCCGCGACCTGCTGACGATGCCCCAGCGCGACATCCGCGCGGTGCGCGGCGGCGAGATCGCGATGATCTTTCAGGAGCCGATGACCTCGCTCAACCCGGTTTTCACCATCGGCCAGCAGATCACCGAGGCGGTGCTGCTGCACCAGGGGATCGGCAAGGCGGCCGCGCGCGAGACGGCGATCGCCGCGATGGATGAGGTGGGCATCACCAACCCCGCCGAGCGCCTCGACGCCTACCCGCATCAGTTCAGCGGCGGAATGCGCCAGCGCGTGATGATCGCGATGGCCCTCGCCTGCCACCCCCGCATCCTGCTCGCCGACGAGCCGACCACCGCGCTGGATGTCACCATCCAGGCGCAGATCCTCGAGCTGCTGCGTGGCCTGCAGGAGCGCAAGGGCCTGGCGATCATGCTCATCACCCACGCGCTGGGTGTGGTGGCCCAGAACGCCGACGTCGTCGCCGTGATGTACGGCGGGCGCGTCGTCGAGTACGCCGGCGTGACCGAGCTGTTCGAGAACCCCCAGCACCCGTACACCCGCGGCCTGCTGGCGAGCATCCCGCACACCCGTCACCGCGTCGCCCGCCTGACGACGATCCGTGAGCTCGTCAGCGACCCCGCCCAATTCCAGCGCTACGGCGAAGGCCATCGCCCCTGGTGGCCAGACCATGCTCCAGCAGCCGGCACAATCGCCGACCCCGCCACCGACGTTTACTCCGTGCTCGCCGAGATCACCCCCGGCCACTGGGTTGCTCTGTGGCGAACCCCCGAGGCCCTCAACCTGCCGTGCACGTTTCCTGACCTCCG
>JAUXUZ010000025.1 GCA_030680655.1 Phycisphaerales bacterium | reverse complement strand
CGGCCGGCTGGTGATCCGTCGCGAGGATCTGCTCGCCCATGAGGAGGTGCTGCGGGCCGCGCGCCGTTCCCTGGACGCCGGGACACACGACTCGCGGGACGTGAACCCGAAGCCGCGAAGGGCGGTCCGCCCGGCGAGCCGCCGTGCCGCCTCGCTCCAGCCGGGCTGGTGGCGCGATGGACCCGGCGGCAATCGCGACGCCACCTAGCCTGATCAGCGAGAGAGGGAGGGGCCGATGACGACCGAGAGCGGGTCGCGGCGGGGGTGGCGGGAGACGATCGAGCCGGGGCTCTACCGGGCTCATCGCCTCGCCTGTCCCTCCAGTGACGACCATCGCGCCGGGCGGCGCTGCCGTTGCCCGTTCCAGGTGAAGGCGCCCGGTGCGGCACCCGGCGCGACGCGTATGGTGAGCGTCTCAGGCTCAGTCTCGGAGGCCCGGGCGGAGCGGCGGCGGCTGGTGGCCGCGGGGCGGCCGGAGCCGGCCATTCATGAGCCGGTGGCGCCCTCCGGGTCGCTCGACGAGCTCGCCGTCGCGTACTTCCGGGCCAAGAGCGCCGTGCTCGCTCCGGCCACCATTCAGGCCCACGAGGAGAGCTATCGGCTCCGGATCACCACGGCCCTCGGCCATCTGGACGTCGCCGACATCGACCGGGCCACGTGCGAGGTCTACCTCGCCGAGCTGGTCGCCGCCTCGTCCTCACGGCAGATGGTCGAGAAGACGATCAAGGCGCTGCGGGCGATCCTGAAGGCGGGCGTCGAGTGGGGGTGGACGCCACGGAATCCGGCCGCCGAGCTGCGGCTGCCGCGGCCCGACGCATCGGCGAACGCCGCAGTCACCCGCGTCCTGACCGTCGGCCAGCTCGCCGAGCTGTTCGCCGCCGCCGCGCCGAACCCGCGTGTGGAGTCGATGCTCCGGATGGCGGGCGAGGCCGGACTCCGTCGCGGCGAGGTGATCGGCTTGCGATGGCCGGACCTCGATCCCTCCGCGCGCCGCGTCAGCGTCGAGCGGGCGGTGTGGCAGGAGCGCACGCGCGGACCGAACGGCGAGCCCGGCCGGAAGATCGTCAAGGGTCCCAAGGGGGGCCGCTCACGGCGGGTCGCGATCTCCGACGGGATCGTGGAAGCCCTCGGCCGCTGGTACGAGCGCTCGGTTGTCGCGGGTGGCGCCGACGCGAGCGGCTACGTCTGGCCCGGAGTGGACGGCGGCCCCATGGGCGCCGACAGCCCCGGGCAGACCCTCGAGCGGGTGCAGCGGCGGGCCGGCCTTCTCGACGCGACCGGGCGCCCCCTGGTGAGCTTTCACGGGCTCCGCCACACCGCCGCGAGCATCATGCTCTCGCGGGGCGTTCCGCTGCTCGTGGTGTCCCGCCAGCTCGGGCACCGCAACCCGAACGTCACGGCCGAGGTCTACGCCCACCTGCTTCACGATGCACAGCTCGACGAGGCGATGAGCGCCTTCTCTCCGCGCACGGACGGTGCGGGAGACGGTGCGGGAGATCTACGCGCGGCTCAGAACCCGCTTCGCAACTAGGATCTCCGGCGGAGAAACGGCGGCTTCCCAAGCCGAAGGTCGCGAGTTCGAGCCTCGTCGTCCGCTTC
>JAUXUZ010000351.1 GCA_030680655.1 Phycisphaerales bacterium | reverse complement strand
TACCGCGCGGGCAATGTGCCACCAAACGCCGACCTGATTGTGACGCTGCAGGCTCAATACGTAGGGGCTCCCAATTCTCCCGCTCCGATGCCGACAACTCCCCCGGCGGACGCCCCCGCCGGAACGAAGCCGGCCAAGTAGCCCGTGTCAACGCCGAGCCTCTACGTCGTTCTCGGGATCACCCCCGACGCAGGGAGCGCTGAGATCCGGCGCGCCCACCGCGTGCTCGCCCGCACACTTCACCCCGACGTCAACAAGGATGTTGACGCGGCGAAAGGCTTTGCTCTGGTGCAGTCCGCGTACGAGACCCTCAGCGACCCTGAGCGTCGTGCCGCGTACGACCGCGGCCTGCAGCGCGGCGAAGTCTGGCATCCGACGCCGGCCGATCTACGGCCGCACGACGCATGGGCCGACCTGGCACGCGAGGAGTTTGAAGAGGATGTTGAGGAAGTCTGGCGCACCTTCTTCGTGCCCAGGGAGCAGTCGCGTGCCCGCGCTGGAACAAACGGATAAACGCCAGCCCTGATACGCCCCAACAATGCCCCTGTTGCGCACGGACTACGACGTCATTGTGATCGGTGGCGGGCACGCCGGCGTTGAGGCCGCGTGGGCGGCTGCCAACGCGCTTTCTGGCAGCGGGCGGGCCGCCCCTGTTCGCGTTGCGCTCGTCACGCAGGACCCTACGAAAGTCGGCGTCATGTCGTGCAACCCCGCCAACGGGGGGCTCGCCAAGGGGCAGATCGTCCGCGAGATCGATGCGCTCGGCGGCCTCATGGGCCTGGCGACCGACGCCGCCGGCATCCAGTTCCGCGTGCTGAACACCAGCAAGGGCGCGGCCGTTCTCGGCCCGCGGGCGCAGTGCGACAAGCACGCGTACGCCCGCGTGGCCCAGGGGATGATCGCCAGCCGGACCGACATCACCGTCATCGGCGGCACGGTCGAGAAACTGGTGGTTGAAGGCGGGGCGGTGAAGGGTGTGGTCATCGCGCCCGGAAAGTTGGCAGATCGCAGATCGCAAGTCGCCGATCAGGAAGCGGCTTCTCCGTCTTCATTTGCCACTTGCCATTTGCCTTTTGCCGTTTCGTCTTCTGCCATCGTCCTCACAACCGGCACCTTCATGCGTGCGCTCATGCACACGGGCGAGCAAAGGACCGAGGGCGGCCGCGTAGGTGAAGGCACGGCCGTCGGCATCAGTCACGCGCTGCGCGAGCTGGGCTTCGAACTCGGCCGGCTCAAGACCGGCACGCCCCCCCGGCTCAAGCGGAGCACAATCGACTGGAACAACCTCGAGCAGCAGCGCGGCGACGACCCGCCGCAGCCGTTCAGCGAACTCTCCGCACTCGGCGTAACGCAGGCGACAAACGGCGAAGTGCCCGCCACGCCCGCCGATCCCCGGTTGCCGTTTCCATCTCTTTCCGTCTTCCCCGTCCTGCCGCAGGTTGACTGCCGCCTGACGCAAACGACGCCCGCCGTCCACGACACCATCCGCGCCAACCTGCACCGCGCGCCGATGTACAGCGGCCAGATCGAGAGCACCGGCCCTCGGTACTGCCCGAGCATCGAGGACAAAGTCGTGCGCTTCGCCGATCGCAAGTCGCACGGGGTCTACCTCGAGCCCGAGTCGCTCGAGGACGACTGGGTCTACTGCAACGGCATCAGCACGAGCCTGCCCGCCGACGTTCAGGATGTGATCGTCAGGTCCATGCCCGGCTGCGAGCGTGCCGAGATCCTCCGCTACGGCTACGCCGTCGAGTACGACATGGTCCGCCCACACCAGATCGGCGCGACCACGCAGACCAAGCTCGTCCGCGGCCTCTTCCTCGCCGGCCAGATCAACGGCACCAGCGGCTACGAAGAGGCCGCCGCCCAGGGCCTCGTCGCCGGCCTCAACGCCGCGCGCCACGCGCTGGGCGAAGACCTTGTCACCCTTGGCCGGCACCAGGCGTACATCGGTGTCCTGCTCGACGACCTGGCGACCAAGACGCCCGTCGAGCCCTACCGAATGTTCACCAGCCGCGCCGAGCACCGGCTCCTCCTCCGGGCCGACAACGCCCCCGACCGCCTCACACCCATCGCCGAAGACCTGGGACTCCTCCGCGGCCACGATCTCGGCCGCCTGCGCTCCGCCCGCTTCGCCGACCGCAAGAAGCAGATGGCCGCTCTCAACGAAGTGATCGACCGCACTCGCATCGACTTCCGCCCCCTCGCCGACGTCCTCCGCAACCCGGAGTTCACCCTCGACAATCTCCGAGCGGCCATCTCACCTCCGGGTGCCACAGACTCCCGCTCTGGGGAGTCTGTGCGGTGCGCCTCGATCGCGGAAGGCCCTCCGTCCGACCGACCCCGAAACATCGAATCGCCCCTCCAACCGGCGGCCAATGCACCGACCTCGCAAAGCCGAGGTCGGTGGCACCCGGGGAGGAACCCGCTCGGCTACGACGCTTCAATCCTCTTCACCGTCCACACCGACCGCTTCTATGAGCCCTACGAGCGCAAGGCCCGCGCCGACATCGCCCGCACGGGCGACCTTGAGCGCAGGCGAATCCCCGCCGATCTCGACTACACCTCCCTCGAGAACCTCCGCGCCGAATCACGCGCCGCCCTCCTCCGCTTCAAGCCCGAGACGCTCGGCCAGGCCTCGCGTCTTGAGGGCCTGACCCCTGCCGACATCGTGCTCCTCTCCATGCTCATCAAGAAGCACCGCGACCGGCAGCAAGGGGCGACCGTCTGACGGCCCCTCGCCTGTAGCCGCTCCCTATCCTCGCCGCACATGCTCACGCTCTTCTCGCTCGCACAGGCCGCCGCGCCAGAGCGTTCCATCGTGCTCGACCTGGTCATCATCCTCGCCGCCGCGGCGGGGGTGGTAATGCTGCTCCGCTACGTCAGGATCGGCGCAATCCCGGCCTACCTGCTCACCGGCGCGCTCATCGGGCCCCACGCGCTGCGACTGGTGAGCAGCGGCGACAACGTGCAGGCGATCGGCGGGCTGGCGACCATCCTGCTCATGTTCATCGTGGGCCTTCACCTGGACCCGTCTGGTCTCTCTGGACGGATGATGGGCATCTTCGGGCTGGGGACGGCCTCGACCGTTCTCAGCGTGGCCTGCCTGTGGCCGCTGATCGCCGCGACATCCCTGGGCGCCCCTGCCGCGCTGGCAGTGGCGATTGCGCTGGCGATGAGCTCAACAGCCGTGGTGCTGCGCATCCTTGCGCTGCAGCGTGAGACGCACAGGGTGCACGGCCGGCTTATCTTTGGAACGCTTGTCGTTCAGGACCTGCTCGCCCTCGTCGGCTTGGCGGTGCTGCCGCTTCTTGCGACCTGGGCGGGGAACAAAGAAGGTCAAGGCGGAGGCGGCTCGGCCCATGGTGCCCACAGCGCCACGCTCCTCCCCCACTCATGGCCGGGCTGGGCTCAGTTCATCGTCGCGATCGGCGGCGTCGCGCTGCTCATCGCCGTCTGCCGCAAGCTCCTGCCCTGGCTGATGCGCGAGGCGGCCCGCCACACCAGCCAGGAGGTCCCGCTGGTGCTCTCGGCTGCCGTGGCCCTCGCCGCCGCAATCCTCGCCGCCGGGCTCGGTTTCTCGCCCGAGCTTGGCGCGTTCCTGGCTGGGTTCTTGCTCGCCGGGACGCCGTTTAAGTACCAGCTCTCCGGCCAGCTCATCCCGCTCCGCGACCTGTTCATGGCCGTGTTCTTCACCGCCGTTGGGCTGCAGGTCGATGTGCGTGTGATCGCCGACGGGTGGCCGCTGATCCTCCTGGCGCTGCTGGGTCTGGTCTTCGTCAAGACGGCCGTCATGGGCATCGGGGCGTGGTTCTTCGGTGCAACGCCCGCGGTCGCGATCATCTACGCGCTCGCCCTCTTCCAAGCGGGTGAGTTCAGCATTGTCATCCTCTCCGCGACGCACAACCAGGGGCTCATCGACGACCAGACCATG
Source organism: Phycisphaerales bacterium (assembly GCA_030680655.1). Lineage (GTDB taxonomy): Bacteria > Planctomycetota > Phycisphaerae > Phycisphaerales > UBA1924 > JAJTGZ01. The sequence goes on along the minus strand of JAUXUZ010000351.1, from coordinate 16,777 downwards.
GCCCCGCTGACCGTCGTCGTTGTGTCGGCGCTCATCCTCACGCCGCCGCTCTTCCAGTTCGGCCACTGGCTCAGGCCCTTTGCCGTCAAGTTCCCTGTTGCGGGCTGGAGCAAGGTCGGCGCGCTGCGTGAGCCCACCAGCCAGGAGGAGAAAGAAGCCGACGAAGCCGCCAACGAGGGCAAGGCCAAGCCGCTGCGCGAGCACGTGGTGATCGCGGGCTTCGGCGTTGTCGGGCGTGCAATCGCCGACCGTCTCGAGATCGCCGGCCTTCCGTTCTGCATCGTCGATTTGAACCAGCAGACGATCAAAACCCAGCGAAAGCTCGGCCGACACGCCCTGTACGGCGACGTCAGCAACCCCGACGTGCTGGAGTCTGCGGGCGTTGACCACGCGGCCGGTGTGGTCCTGACGATCCCCGACGACGAGGCAACGCTGCGTGCCTGCCGGGTCGTCCGCACGCTCAGCCCGCACGTGTTCATCGCGGCCCGCACCAGCTTCCTGAGCAAGGCGATCGCGGCAACACAACTGGGCGCCGACCACGTCACCGTCGAAGAGGTCGCCACCGCCGACACCATGGCCCGCCAGGTGATGGACCGCCTCGCCAGCCGCGCGGCCGCCGCCAAGAAGAAGGACTAGGCCGGCGGATCACTCAGTCATCTTCTTCAGCTCGTCGCGGAGAATCGCGGCGAGCTCGTAGTTCTCTTTCATCACGGCGTCCGCGAGTCGCTTCTTAACGTCCTGGCGGGGCGAGAGCGGCTGCTTGGGGATCAGCGCATCGCGCATCTGGCTCAGCATCTGCACCTCACCGCTCTGCTCGAACGCGCCATCTTGGCCGTTCTCGTTGAAGTACTGCCGCAACGCATCGAGGCCTTCTTCAACCGCGTGCAGCGCGGCTTTCGGTTCGTCGTCCTTGAGCGCCTGGCTCGCCAGCGCGCGGGCACGCGTCATCGTGATGTACGCACGGAACTGCTCCAGCGCGTTGCGGTCGGGCTCGGCCTCGGCGAACCGCTTGCAGAAGTCGAGCAGGCGGAGGTTGCGCGTCGTGTCGCGTACCACGCCGTCGTAATCCTCCATCACCAGCAGGCCGGTGTACCGCTGGTAGTACTGCACGGCCTCCTCGCGCAGCTCGCGGCAATCATCGGCCGACAGTGTGAAACCGTCAACGGGCTCTTCGCCGGGCGCAATCGGCCCGTGCCTTCCGGTGTACTCATCCAACCGCGCTTCGTGATACTCAAGCAACGAGTCGAAGCCCCGCGGACGCTGCCCGTCGGGCCGGCCATCCAGCTGCATCTGCAGGAGTCCAAGGTCCAAACGGATCTGCAGACGCGGTTCGCCGTCATCACCAGGGACGATCCGAGCGGACAACTTCCCGGACTCGTATGGCCATCCAGCGAGGATCCGCGAGAGGTCGTACGACGGATCGGGCTCCGGATCAGGTACCTGTTCGCTGTTTGGCTCGGGCGGAATGGGGGGCGGTGTGGACATAGGCAAGATAGGAAGGCAAACACGGGAAGTTTTCGGGGTCCCCTCGGGGCCGTCATCCGTCAATGATCCACTATACCTCGCACAGGCAATGCGAGGTTCGCTTCTGCTTCACATCGCCTGTCAGGGTGCGATGAAAGTATGGAGTAGGGTCTTGCGATCCGTGCGTCAAGCCCGGATAATGGTCGAGTCAGTGCTTTGTGCCGAGTGTACCGGCCCCAATTCTGCGGCCCACCGGTCGGTCTCAAGGCGAGGTTTGTGGATTCCGATTGCATCCGCCAGTCCAGACGTTCCGTATCGGTGAGCGGCAGCCAAAGGGTCAATTCTGACCCGGTTCCGCTCGCGGCCGTTCTGACCGCGGAAGGGGTTCTGAGTGCCGACAGCCAGGTCCACACGAATGCAGGCCGGGGCAGAGTTGCAAAGTGCGCTGCAGCTGTACCTGCGCCAGATCAACGAGACGGCGCTCCTCACCGCTGAGGAGGAGAAGCTGCTCGGGTGGTCGGTGATCAACGACAACTGCCCGATCGCCCGGGAGCGGATGATCCGGGCAAACCTGCGCCTGGTCGTGTCGATCGCAAAGAACTACATCAACCGCGGGCTGAACATCCAGGACCTGATCGAGGAGGGGAACGTCGGCCTGCTGCGCGCTGTCGAGGGCTTCGACCCCGCGCAGGGCGCCCGCTTCAGCACGTACGCGAGCTGGTGGATCAAGCAGGCGATCAAGCGCGCCCTCATCAACGCGGTGCAACCGATCCACGTCCCCGCCTACATGGTCGAACTCGTCGCCAAGTGGAAGCAGAGCTCACGCCGGCTTGAGCAGCGCCTCGGCCGCCCGCCGACCCTTCAAGAACTCGCCGACGAGATGCAGCTGCCGCTGAAGAAACTCCGCATCATCAAGCGTGCGATCCGCGCCGTCCGCGCACCGCAGCTGGCGCCTACGGATGAGAACGGTGATTCGATGTCGATCAGCGAGATGGTCGCGGACGCCCGCACCGGCTCGCCCGACGACAACATGGAGCGCGACGACGAGCTGACAACCATCCGACGCCTCCTGGACGCCATCGACGAGCGGGAGGCCCGCATCCTGCGGATGCGCTTCGGCTTCGACGGGCACGAGCCGCTCACGCTCAAGGAGATCGCCTTGGAGATCGGCATCAGCCGAGAGCGCGTCCGTCAGATCGCTGACGAAGCCCTCCGCAAGCTCAACGGTCAACTCAGCGAGGGGTCGCAGAGCGCCGGAACTCGCGCGTTCCGCGGACTGGAACTCGATGAGGAAAGCCAGGACGACGCCACGAACGGCACACGCAACGGCTCACGCAGAGCGCGTGTCTTGGGCTGAACGCGTTCCCTTTCAACTCCAGAGCCCCCCGCTCGCTACGCTTGCCCACGATGGGCCGACGCGTACTGCTGCTTGTGAACCGAACCAAGAACGACGCCGTCGAGGCCCTGCCGCTTGTCCGCGGGATCATCAAGGAGGGCGGCGGCACCGTGGCCGACGAGCACTCCGCCATCGACGACGCACCGATCAGCGACACCAAGAGCGCGGACTTGATCGTGGTCCTGGGTGGTGACGGCACGCTGCTCACGCAGGCCCGCCGCTGCTCGCAGCTCCGCCCGGCCCCGCCGCTGCTGGGTGTGAACTTCGGCAAGCTCGGCTTCCTCGCGGAGTTTGACGTCGAGTCGATCGCACAGCAGAAGCACGCGCTGTTCGGAGGCGGCCCGCTGAAGCTGCTCCAGCGCCGGTTGCTGCAGGTCCGCGTAGACCGCGGCGGCGCGCCCATCGCGTGCGCAGAGCTCGGCGCTGGGCTCGCCCTCAACGACGCGGTCATCACCGCCGGCCCCCCCTACCGGATGATCTCGATCACCGTCTCGATCGACGGCCACGATGGGCCCACGTTCCAGGGTGACGGCATCATCGTCAGCACGCCCGTCGGCAGCACCGCCTACAACGCGGCCGTCGGCGGGCCGATCCTCGCGCCCGAAACCGTCGCCATCGTGCTCACGCCGCTCGCCCCGCAGACGCTGAGCTTCCGGCCGGTCGTTGTCTCCGGCGGGAGCCGCATCGAGTTAACGCTCAACCGCGTCAACGAGCACAACGGCGATCACGACGGCACAACCCTGCTGCTCGACGGACGCTCCGCCTGCACGCTCGCGGCGGGCGACAGGCTCACGCTCGGTCTGCACGATCGGCCGGTGGAGTTTGTGAGCAACGCCGGGCGCAACTACTGGCAGACGCTGATCACGAAGATGGGGTGGGCCAGGCCGCTGGTGCGCTGATGCCTCCAAGGATTCTCTATCGGCCACCGCGGATGCTGATCGTCATGTCGCCGCCGGAGGGCGAGATGAGCCTGATCTTGATGCCACGTGCGGGCTTGGCCGCTCCGGCCGCCATCGAGAATGCCTCGATATCCGGCGTCGGTTTGTCGTTAACGCTCAAGATGACTGCGCCGGGCTCGATGTTCATCCCGGCGATCGGGCTGTCCTGAGCCAGTTCCACGATCTGCACACCCTTCACACCAGGGCGCAAGTTCATCGCGCGAGCGGCCGAAGGACTCAGCTCGCGCACCGAAACGCCAAGGGGGTTGTTCGTACCCGTCGATGCGTCGCTCGGCCGCGTCGCCTCCGCGAGTTCCTTGGGCAACGGGGCCAGGATCACGTCGAGCATTACGCCCTTCCCCTCCCGGCTGATCTGGACCGGCACCGCCCGGCCCGGAGCAATCCGCTGAACAACCGTCCGCAGCGAGAGCTGGTCCCGCGTTGTGAGGCCGTCGACAGCCATGATCACGTCTCCCGCCAGAATCCCGGCACGCTCCGCGGGGGAGCCGCTGATCACCTCGGCAACCGGCACGCCCAGGACCGCCGGAACCGTGCTGGTGGCGTGCTGCCACTGATCCTCTGGCCCGAAGTTCACGCCGAGGTAGCTGCCGGAATTGACCGATCCGGTCGCCTTGATCGTCTCCGCAACCGCCCTGGCCATGTTGATCGGCACCGCCAGGCCAAGCCCCACCGATCCGCCCGAGCGCGAGAGGATCGCGGTGTTGATGCCGAGCACCTCGCCGCGCAGGTTCACCAGCGGCCCGCCGCTGTTGCCCGGGTTCACCGAGGCATCGGTCTGCAGGAAATTGTCGTAGGCGGTGAGGGCCTCCTGCTTCTCGCTCTGCATGCTCCGCCCGACGGCCGAGATGATGCCCGCCGTCACAGACTGTGAGAGGTTGTACGGTGAGCCGATCGCCAGCACCCACTGGCCCGGACGGGCGCCGTTGCTGTCGCCCATCTTCGCCGGGGTGAGGCCCTTGGCATCGATCTTGATCAGCGCCACCTCGGTCGCCGGGTCCGTGCCGACAACCGTTGCGCGGTAGCGGGAGTCGTCGCTGAGACGCACCTCCAGCTCGCGAGAGTTGTTCACAACATGGTTGTTCGTCAGGATGTACCCGTCTGCTGAGATGATGAAGCCCGAGCCGGTCGCGACCTGATTCCCACGCATGATCCGGCCCGTCCACATGTCGCGCTGCTGCACCGTGCTGGTCGCCGTGATGTTGACGACACTCGGAGACACCTCCGCGGCCACCCGCTCAAACGCCGCCGAAAAGCCCATGGCCAGTTCGAGCTGCTTTTCGGCCGTCACATCGGCAGCGGGCGGTGCCACGACCGGCTCGGCCCCGGCGCTCGTCGCCTCCGCCGCGGCCCCTTGCACAGCAAAGAACGGCAGCCCGAGCAGGCCGGCCGAAAGCGCAGCGATCATCGGGGGCGTGAACTTGAACGGGTTGATGGTCATGGTCATGCCTTCGTATGCGGGTGCGTTTTCGATTCTGCCGTTGTACGCGGTGACGACGAACTACGATCCTGATGGGCCTTCCGTTCGGACGCATTGACTGCGGGGACTGTCAGACAACCGCCGTGCCACGGAGGGGTGCGTAAGGGTGAGGCCGATCCGGGAGCGAATTCCGACCGGCTTGGCGATCTCCCGACTGGCCCAACTGCCGACGCCATCGCCCTAGGGGGTGGCGCGGGTGCCAGTTTGGCAGCGGGAAGAGCCCGCTTACACCACAGCAACGACCGCCAGTATGAACGTTGTTGGCACGCCGTTCGTATAGTCCGAACGGGTGACCGGTCGGCCCATGCCGCCGGCCCTCCCTGTGGAGACTCGCATGTACTTTGATCCGCTCTACCTTCTCATCGCGGCGCCGTTCTTCATCCTGGGCATCTGGGCACAGTTCCGCGTCAAGAGTGCCTACGCGCGCGGCTCGAAGATCCGCTCACGCGCGGGGCTCAGCGGCGGCCAGGTCGCCCGCGCGATCCTCGACCGCAACGACATGCGTGCCGTGAGCGTCGAGGTCTCTGAGGGGATGCTCAGCGATCACTACGACCCCAAGGCCAAGGTGGTCAGGCTCAGCCGCGGGGTTTACCAGGGCACCGACCTCGCCGCCCTCGGTATCGCCGCGCACGAAGTCGGGCACGCGATCCAGGACCGGACGAACTACCAGATGCTGGCGGTGCGCAACGCTGCCGTACCGATGGCCAACATCGGCAGCCAGATGTCGTGGATCGTCTTCTTCGTCGGCCTGTTCCTTTCGTCGAGCGCACCGTTCCTCGGCAAGGGGATCATGTGGGCGGGCGTCGGGCTCTTCGCGATGGTCGTCTTCTTTCAGATGGTGAACCTGCCGGTGGAGTTCGATGCATCGAACCGGGCAAAGGCCATCCTCGTCTCCGATCGGTTCATCGGCGAGGACGAACTGCCCGCGGTCAAGAAAGTGCTCAGCGCCGCCGCGATGACCTACGTCGCCGCGACGCTGACGTCGGTCGCGACGCTGGTCTACTTCATCCTCAAGGCGCAGGGCGACCGGCGTTAGTTGCCCTTGAGCACGAGCCCCGGGCGGCAGCCCGGGGACAGCTATCGCATTCAGCGTGTCCCCGCTGATTAACTGTGAGAAAACAGTGCTGTCCCGTGGTGCCCCTGTGTTTCCGCACAGGGCTCGTTGGTGCTTGTGCTTGCGCACAAGGCTCTTATTTGACCCGCCACGCAACGAGAAGATCATTGACGTTCACGCCGGTTGCACCGAGTTGCAGGTGCGCCGCGGGCTCGCCCTTTGGCCGGCCCGCGTCGCGACGGGCCAGGCGCGCAAAGCTGTTGGCCGCCAGCCAGTCTTCATCCTCATCGGCTTCGTCGGGCCAGTGCATGCCGGTCCAGACGATCGCGCCCGCGGCTGGAGCTTCCCCGGGCGGCGCGAGCCCGTCAACACCGTCTGTGGCCACCACGAATCCGACGACCGGCACAGCGAGCGATTGGGCGAGCGACACGGCCGCGGCCTGGGCCCGGCCTCCAAATCCGCTGGCCGGCGCGGCGAGGTCCCACTCTCCGCCCCATGTCAACGCTTCTCGAGGCGTCGCCGCAGAGAGAGCCAAGCCCGCAGACTCCCCCACTCCTGTCATGAACGCGGTCACATCCCAATCGTCGCTGACGACCGACAAGCCCTCGGCCCGCAGCACGTCACCGGCGGCGCGGACCGCCCCGGCGTTGTTGAGCGCCACAACGGTGCGCCGGGGAGCGGTCACGCGCGGTGGCGAAGGCTGACAGGAAAGGGCGGTGAGCACCGCCGCGTGCCGATCATCGAACGCACGCTCAATCAGATCGGCAGCGACGGACGCACCCGTCGGACTGTGGACGAACGGCCCGCTCCCGATGTCGCACAGCGTGTCGCCGATCACGTCGCTGATCACCACCAGATCAACTGGGAGTGGCGCGGCAAGCGCCGAGAGCCGCCCCCCTTTCAGACCGTCGATCGCCCGGCGCACCGCGTTCATCCGCTGGACTTCCCATCCGCCCGCGAGCATCGCACCGACAACACCGCGGTAATCCTCGAGCTCCAGCCCCGGGATCGGCTCGCAGATCAGCGATGATGCACCACCCGACATCAGCACGGTCAGCGATGGTGCCACCGCGGCCCGCGCCTCCTGGATGAACCGCTTAACGCCCCGGCCGGCGTCCACACTGCGCTGGGTAGGAAGGGGGTGGTCGCTGCGGAGGATGTTCGCGAGTGACAACGCGGGTGGGCCGTCAACCGTGACGATGAGATGGCGGTGCGGATCGCCGCAGACGTCCTTGATTCCCTCGGCCATGCCGATCGCGGCCTTGCCGATGGCCAGCACCCACAGCGCATCGCCCGCTGCAAACCCCTCCGCCCGAGCCGCACACGCCGTGGCGGCTCGTGCGTCGCAGGCCGCGAGCACCGCCTTGACGATCCGCATCGCCCGGGCATGCTCGGCGGCGAGTTCAGCAGGCGTAAACACGGCGAGAGGGTATCGTGCCATCGGTCACCGGCTCTGCGGTGATCGGTGTCGGGGGGCCAACTGGCATCGGTTACGCGACGCGCCGACTAGCGGAGGAACCGCTGATCGGTGGCACGGCGCGAGACGGCGTTATCGCAGACTTCGAAGCCGGGCAATGCCTTCGTCAATCGTTTCGGGCTTCTTGCAGAAGGCGAAGCGGACCAGCGAATGGCCGAGCGCGGGCGTGTTGTAGAACACACTCGGCGGGATTGCCGCTACGCCGCACTGTTTGATCAGGGCCATGCAGAACGACTGGTCGTCGCTCGCCCCGAGCCTTGGTGCTACCGCGGTGTGGTCGGCGCAGATGAAGTACGTGCCCGCGGGAACGTGCACCGCAAACCCAAGGTCACTCAGCGCTGTCGCCAGTTTGTCGCGGTTGGCCCGCAGCATGGGGACCAGCCCGCCGACGGCTTCCTCCTCGCGCGCCAGGGCCGCCGCCGCCGCGTGCTGCAGCGGCGTCGCCACCGCGAACGTGATGAACTGGTGAGCCGCCCGCACGGCCGCGGTCAGCGCCGGCGAAGCGACCGACCACCCGATCTTCCACCCGGTGAAACTGAAGGTCTTTCCAAGGCTCGAGAGGGTCACCGTCCGCTCGGCCATGCCCGGCAGCGACGCGATCGAAACGTGCGGCTGCGACGGGTCAAACAGCAGCCGCTCATACACCTCGTCGACGATCGCCACGGCGTTGTGCTCTACGCACAGCTCGGCGATCAGCGTCAGCTCTTCGCGTGAGAACACCTTCCCCGTGGGGTTGTGCGGCGTGTTCACCAGCACTGCGCGCGTGCGAGGACCGAACGCGGCCCGCAGCTGCGCCGCGTTAAACGCAAACGACGTGACGACCCGCTTGCCCCCCACTTCCTCGATCGTCGGCGTGAGCGCCACGAACCTGGCCGATGCGCCCGCCATCGCCACCGCCGCGCGGTAGCTGTCGTAGAACGGCTCGAACAGAATCACCTCATCTCCGCGGTTGCAGAGTCCGATCAGGGCGGCGGCGATCCCCTCGGTGCACCCCGCCGTCACAACGACCTGCGTGTCAGGGTCGCACGGGAGCGCCGTGTCGCGGGTGAAGCGCTTGGCGATGGCCTGGCGGAGTGACGGCAGGCCGGGCATTGGCGCGTACTGGTTCGGCTGGTGGTCGATCGCGTCCCTTGCCGCTTGCTTGATGAACTCCGGCCCGTCGAAGTCGGGGAACCCCTGCGACAGGTTGACAGCGCCGTGCTCCTGGGCCAGCTTCGTCATCGTCGTGAAGATGGTCGTGCCGAAGGGTGCGAGCTTCCCGCTCACGCCGCGGGGGAGCGGATGCCCGCCGGGAGCGTTCACTAGTAGACCTCCAGCGAGATACGCCTGGTCAGCTTCACCTGCTTGTGCAGCATCGTGCGTGCCCAGCCGTCGACGTTCGACAGGGCCTCGGCGTCGGCCTCGATAAACGCCTCACGGGCCGAAGCGGGGAGTGTGCGCGCAAGCTGGCGGATGATGCCGATCTCCATGCCCGCCAGGCCGCAGACGTAGATCAGGCTCCGTTCGCTCACCAGCAGCGGCTCGAGCGTCGCGTAGTCGCTGGCGATGCGGTCCTGCACGTACATCGGTCCGAGCGTGGCGCCCCCGACGCTCGCCTGATTGGGCTCACGCGAGATCGCGGTGATGTACGTGAAGTTGTCGTGCCTGCCCGCCATCTCGCGCAGCCAGCTGTCGTAGAGCAGGTCGGTCGCGTAGGGCGAGCCCATCACCAGCGCAACGCGGCTCTTCACGCCCGACTCGAGAATGTCGGTGATCATCCCGCGGAACGGCGCCACACCCGTCCCCGTGGCGAAGAACACAAAGTCGTGCGCCGCGCTGTCCACCGGCAGGACAAACCGCTTCCCGTTGGGGCCGGTAAGCCTGACCTTGTCGCCCACTTTCCTGTCGCAGAGCCAGTTGCTCGCCACGCCGAGGAAGAGCCCGCCACCGTTCCAGTCCTCGTCGATGAGCCGTTTGACCGTCGTGCTCAGCACGCCGCCCTGGCCGTCCTCACCGCGCGTCGGGCTCGCCAGCGAATAGAGGCGCAGTTTGTGCTCACGCCCGTCCTTGTCTGCACCATCGGGCAGCACACCGATCGCCTGACCGGGCAGGCAGCGACCGACCAGCTCGGTGCCAGAGACATCAAACTCCACGTGCCGCACGAACCCCGAGGCCTTCCGCCCCGCGGTGCACGGCTCGTTCTTGACGATGGTGGCGACCGCCGGTGCGGCCGGCTTGTACAGGTGCATCTGCGCCGGACGCAGTTGAATCTCAGGACCGGTGGACATGCCACAACGATTGACCTCGCTATGGGGGTAGGTCAACTGACCGAGCCAGAGATGTTTCGAACCGCAGCCGTGCGCCCACACTGGGGTCCGGCCTCAACAGCTGCCTGCCGACCGTGACCGAGCGACCCTTTAGCGCCCGAACCCGCGAGGGATGTTGGTCGTGCAGGGGTGCCCCGGGGGCAGCGAACCGAAGAACTGGCTCAAGGCCCCGTTCACGCCGCTCGTCTGGTTGTAGTGGTCACCGATCGCGTTGTTCAAGCCGGTGTTCAAAGCGGCTGACACAGCGCACTCGGCAGGGTTGCTCGCCACAGAGAGGACCGAGTCCCGCATCATCCGGCGGAACGTCGGGTTGTTCGCAACGTTGCGCGAGTACGACGTGCTGAGCCACAGCGGATCGATCCCGGGGATGGCCGTCATCTTCCGATCGGGCGCAGCCAGCGGGAACGAAGCGGACCCATTGAACCCGCCCTCGCCGGCGAGGCCGTTGGCCGCGGCCGCGTCCGGGCCGTAACGAGCGGTCGTCACGGGTTGTAGGCCACGCCCCGACTCGCTCGGGCGAACAGTAAACGTCGCCTGCTCGCCCGCGCTGGCGCCGGTCACCACCACCTGTCCGTTCACAAACGCCAGGCCGGTTGGGACAAACGCGCTGCCGATGTCGGCACCGCCAGAAGCCGCGGAAAAGTCGCCATCCGCCACCGACCACGCGTTGGCGATGTAGTTGTTCCGCGGGTCCACTTCAAGCAAGACCATGCCCGGCACAGCGCCGGTACTGAGGTTGAACTGGGCCGTGACAAACATCGTCCCGCGGCTGTTCGCGCCGGTCAGGCCGCCACCGCCAGAGAGCATCGGGAACGACATCTGCTGCTGCGCCTGGAACGACCCGCCACGCAGCGACGGGTACGTCAGGCTGAAGATGCCGAAGTTCCCCGTTGTGATCTCGCTCAGGGCCGGGTTGATGCCCGAGGCATACAGCCCACCGGCGAGGTTGCCGAGCCCGTCGAACGAGTAGGCCGACTCAACGAAGTGCCCTTCGCTGCCACCGTAGTTTTCGCCGCCGGAGTTGCCCGGTTCCCAGATCATCAGTGGCGAAAGCGTGCCCAGCAACGCCCACCGCTTAAGCCCGGCATTCCATTGCCTCACGGCCATCGTGCCCGACGCGTAGCCGGGCCCTGCGTGATCGTCAATCGCGACGATCGCCGGGCCGGATTCGGTGTTGACCAGCGCTGCGCCCTGCGGTGTGCCGAAGAACCCGCGAAGGCCGGACGCAACGGAGGTCCAAGGGCTGTCGTTGGTATCGAAGTACCGGACGGTGGCGCCCTGGCGACGGTCAACGGCCGCGTATTGGTGGCTGCCAAGCGGCGTCCCGCCCTGCGGGATGACCTGCGGCGGGAAGAATTGCTTGAGGAAGCGCCCAGACGCTGTGCGCCCATCCTGCTCGTGCTGACTGCCCAGCGATGACGTCCATCCAGCCGACTGGCGGGAGGTCTCGTCGGCCGAGCGCTGGTCGCCGGTCTGCACGTACGTGCCGGCGTCAGCGCTCTCCGCCGATTGGGGGTGCTCACCCGACGACGCACCGTCACGCTTGACGTCAACGTTCACACCGCCGAGGTACATCACATTCACAATGCCCGCGTTCAACTCGCCGCCGTACGCGCGGGTCGGCTGGCCGGGGATCTTCTCGATCACGCCGTGGGTGCCCTTGACAGCCAGGGTGGCGTCGGGCGTCTGGATCTTCACGTCGTTGGCGACCTTCGTCGAGGTAACGTCAAAGCGGATTCGCCCGTAGGGCAGTTGCAGCAGCGATGTGCCCTTGCCGTTGGCCGCGCGAACCGCGTCTTTGATCAGCACCCGGCTGATGCGGTCGATCGTGAACACCTGGCCTTCGCCGATTTTGATCTGGGCGATCGAGTTCAGACCCGTGAAGATCTCGGCCCCCTCCAGCAGCCGCTGGCCGGCCCTGAGTTCGGCGAGGTTGTCGCCCGAGCCACTCTTAAACTGCACCTTGCCCGAAACAGCCAGAACGATGATCGAGTTGGTCGCGACGGCCGGAGCCGGCGCCGCGGCCGGAGCGCCCGCGTTCGCGGGCCCAGCAACACCACTCACCTGAGCGAGGGTCAGCGACGATCCAGCCAGCATGACGACAGTCATAGCCGAGAGCGTGGCAGCACGAGCGAGGACGCGGTTCTGGGCAAACATTTTGAAAACCTCCGTTGGTACTGACAAGTCTACGGAGAAAACCGGGCTCAGCATCCAATCATGCGTAGATTAAGGCCTCACGGCTGCCGAATTCCTTGTTTTTTCGCTCAAATCGGCCCATCTTAACCCTAGGGATTATTTGTCCGTTAGGGCAATGCTGCCATCAAACTCGCCTTCGACCAGGCCCGCCTGACGGGCGGCAATGGCCTCTCCATAGGCGGACGCGAACCCCTCATCTCGGTACTGCTCCCTCAATTGCACGGCCTTGGCGAGGGCTGCTTCGAACCGCTCCGCTTGATAGTCGGCGATCAACGCCTCGCAAAGGTCGAGCCAGGCGGCCGTCTCATCCCCCTTTACAGGGCCGGGCAGGAGTTCGTGGACCCAGATCCCGCTCAGCTTTCCCTTGACCTTGATGACGCCAATCCGCCGCCAGAGGAAGCCTTCGCCGGCGAGCTGGCGCGTCAGGTCGGAGACGAGCGTGCGCGTCCCGAAGACCTTGCTCGCCCCTTCCAGGCGGGAGCTGAGATTCGCTGTATCACCAATGACGGTGTAGGAGGAATTCCGGGGCGGGTTGCCGAAATCGCCGACCATCAAGTCACCGGTAGCCAGGCCGATGCGGATCGACAGAGCGCCGGCAGCGCCGAAGGCCTTCTCGCGGTTGAGGCGGTCGAGCGTGGTCATCATCTCAACGGCGGCGGTGCAGGCGTGGCGCGCGTGCAGCGCGTCGTCGATCGGCGCGCCCCAGAAGGCCATGATGGCGTCACCGATGTACTTGTCGAGGGTGGCGCCGTGGCGTTGCACCACCTCGGTCATGGTGCCGAGGAAGACCGCGAGCAACTCGGCCGTCCCCTGGCTGCCGAGCCGCTCCGCCGTGGTCGTGAAGCCGGCGATGTCGGTGAACATCACCGTCAGCTCCTTGTGCTGCGGCGCCATCGAGCTGAGCGAGGGGTTCTGCACCAGGATGTCAACGACCGCAGGTGACACGTAGCTCTTGAACCGCTCCTCGGTCTTGCGGCGTGACCGCTGCTCGACCAGCAGGCGGTGGAGCACAACGACCAGCCACCCGGCCGATGCGGCGATCAGCGGGCCGGCGATCGACCAGATCGAGTCGTACATGCCCCAGAGCACCTGCGAGGCAAAGTAACCCCAGAGCACCCCGGCGCTGATGATCAGCAGCGGGCCCGCCACCACCGACGACCGCACGCCGATCCACGTGCCGACAAGCCCGAGCGCAACGACGATCGCCAACTGACCGACGAGCGGACCGGGCACGCGCTGGTAGCCGGTGAGCAGGCTGTTGCAGACGGCGGCGTGGACGTGCACGCCCGGCATCCTCGGGTCAACACTCGTGGCGACAAAGTCCGCGAGGCTGCCGGTGGCGGTCCAGCCCACAAAGCAGACCGTTCCGCTGAGACGCGCCCGCATTTCGTGCCGCAGTTCGGCGATCGTGGCTGAGCCTTCCTTGATTGCTTTGAATGCGTTCTCCGACGCCGCCTTCGCCCCGATCAGGTTCGCCGTGCGGTCCTGATCTTCTTTGGCGAGCTTCTCGATCGGCTCGCCACCGAGGCTGAGGTCGATCAGCGTTTGGGCATCGGCGTTCGCTGCGCCAAGAAGTGCTTCCGCCCGCGCCACCGCCGCCTGCCAGGCGGGCGAGCCGACCGGCGCGGCCATGAGTTCAGCATCAATGGCCCGCCACTGCCCCAGGCGTTCGTCGTCCATCACACCCTGCGCCCGGTAGACCTTCTCGATGACGAGTGACCGCAGCACTGCGAGGTTGTCCCGAACGGCCATCGCGATCCGCGCCGGCTCGTACAACAGCCCGATCGGCACTTCCGCAGGTCGACGGGCACGCTGGTCATAGAACTGCCTCTGCCAACCCGCGACGGGAACACCCCCACCCGAACTCGCCCTTGGCCAGCTCACCAGGTGCAGCCCGGCGACGTTGCTGTTCTCAACCCGCTGCGTGAACGCCGCCAGCGAACGGTTCTCGCCGTCTGCGCTACGGATCCGTACCTCGTCGGCGTCTACCGCGATACCACTTTCCCCTTCGGTTGTTTGCACGTTGAGGTACTCGATCGCTGCGGCCACGCCGAGCGTGGGCCAGAGCCGATCGTGGTGCTGCACAACCAGGGGGATGCGGCGGGTAAGTCCGTCGGGGTCGTACGAGTTGAAGGTCACGTTCGCGATGCGCTTGCTCGCGTCGGCGATAGGCTTCACCGGCACCCCCGGCTCGGCCGAGACCGCCCACGGCGTGCCGCGGGCGATCGCCGGGAGCGGGAAGGAAGAATCGCTCTTGCGCAATGTGAGAGTGCCCGCGGCTTCCCAGCGCAGCCTCAGCTTGTCGATCTCCTTTCCTCTTGTGAACGGGAGGTCCTTGAAGCGGGGGAGCGCCGCGCGAACACTGTCGGCGACACCCCCGGGCCCATCCCAGGGCTTGCCGACCAGGTCCGGCCGCTGGGCCATCAGGTCGTAGAGCTGCGGCAGGGCGACCTGGAACGCGGCCGCGCCCTCGTCGGCTGTCAGAAACCTGAACGAGACCGCTGAGATCACGCGCCCGTGCCGCCGGATCGCATCCGCGAGGATGTCGTCATCAGGGATGTAAGCCACGCCGCCGTCGCTTGAGACCGGGCGCGGCGCCTGGCGGTCGTCAAGGAGCAAGTCGAGCGCGACGACGCTGACGCCGGCGTTGGTGAGCTCGTCGATCACCGCGGCGAGTTTCTGCCGGTCCCACGGCCAGCGCCCGACGTTCTCGATCGCGGCGTCGTCGATCGCCACGATGGCGATGCGGTCGGACGGGTGGGCGTTGGCCGAGGCGAAGTGCTTGGCCCGGAAGTCGATCGAGTCGCGCTCGTACTTGTCGAGCAGCCCGTACGACCAGACGGTCGCGACCGCGACCGTCACGGCGATGCCGATCGCCCACTGGATGCGCTGCATGGCGGCAGCGCGTTTGCCGCCGGCGAGCGGCTTGCCGCGGAGTTTGGCCCAGATGGACATGCGTGCAGGGTAACCGAAACCGCGGCGGGTTCGTGCGCCCGCGCCCAGGGGCCGCGACCCGCGGGCGCCGCGCTAGCGGTCCTTCTGCAGCGGCTCGAAGCCCGTGCCCCGCACCGCGATGTAGTCCTGCACCTTCGACACCACCCCGACGAAGTCGAGCCCCGAGATCGACTGGTTGTCGGTCGAGCTTTCAGGGAAGATGCCCAGGTAGGTCAGCTCCCGGGTCGCGTACCGCCCGCTGTTGCCCGACAGCCGCATCATCACGCCCCCCTTGAGGTCCAGGTAGCGAGCCAGCGCGTACGAGACCGTTCCCTTGGTCATCGTGGCGTTGACCGGCTCGTTGAACCCTGCCGGGAGCAGCTCCTTCTCGATCGCCAGGCGCACCCGCCCCTGGTAGTCACTTGCCGTGTCTTCGCCGAGGATAAACCCCAGCAGGCCGTGGAGCCCCTCGTCGTTGGTGATCGCCGATCGCTCGGGCAGGCGGTGCCAGAAGGCGACGTCGCGGGTGATGTCCTGCGGGTTGTAGGCGGTATCGAGCCCCCCGCTGACAAGCGTGCGCGTGCACGAGCTCATCGCCAGCGCAGGGCCGATCCCCAGCAGCGCACAGATGAGCGGGATGGCGCAGGAGCGGTGCATCGGTCCAGGGAGCAGGCGAGCGTTTAACCGGGACGGGCGGAGAAAGAGGGGGGAGGGGGGGGAAGGGTCGCGACGGATCAGAACGCAAGCGTCACGCCCAAGTAGATAAAGTGCCGCGGATCGTCCGGCTCAGGGATCGCCGAACCGGGGAAGAACAGACCGTACCGCGCGGTGAGCGCCAGGTCACTGGTGATGCGCCAGTTCGAATAGACATCAACCTCGGAGCCAAGGTAGCGGCTCGCGGTCGTCGGTTCGTCCACCGCGCCCGTCCGCCGCTGCTTGAAGCTCGAGATCAAGTCGATGCCCACCTGCAGGTCTCTGAACGTCTCAGACGAACGCGCGGGGAACGTGGCGGCGCCCACGCGCAGCGAAACGAGGTTCGAGAGCGAGGGCGCGAACGCGACGCCGGTGAACGCGAAGCCCAGCGACGAGAATCCCGCGTCGCTGGTGCCGGGCGCGTTGCCGCCGACGGTGTCGCTCGCCGAGCGCCGATCGGGGTCGCCGCTGGCGACCAACACCTCCGCCTGGATGCGTGAGTCGTTCTCGTCGCGGAGTGCGCAGGTGAGCTGCAATCGGCCCGCCCACGCGGCGAGCGTCTCGCTCTGCTGCGGGCCCAGCAGCGGGTCCGACGCGCTGCTCCCGGTGAGGTACACGCCCTCGACGAGGTAGAGCCACCGATCGCTCAGGGCTCCCTTGGCACCGATCCCGAGGTAGACGCCCTCGCGCTCGAAGCTGACGCCCGTGAGCGCGCCGACCCGCGAGTTGCTCTCCGACGAATGGTCGCGCATCCCAAGCGCGTAGGCGAACGCCTCGTCACCCATGTCGAACGTGTGGGAGAAGAGCGCTCCGTAGTAGAA
>JAUXUZ010000013.1 GCA_030680655.1 Phycisphaerales bacterium | reverse complement strand
CGCGCGGGCGTCAGCGCCGCTCGCGTGAGCACGGAGCGCAGTGACGGCCCGGCGAGGGCACGCAGGCCCTCGGTCATCACCGCCATGCCCAGAAGGAACAGGCCCAGCCCGCCGAGGAGTGAGACGATCATCTGGGGCGAGGTCAACGATGCGCTCCTCTGAGCTACCCGGCGAATGAAGACGAACATGCCCGACACGACTGCGGGCACATGAGCGTAAGTCAACGGCTGGTCCTGCGTCCTTCCGAAGCAACGGCAGGTGTACCTTGGCGGGGCAACGGCCTGTCGCCCCCTTTGCCACCGGGGCGATGTCTGCAAGCGGAGGATCAATTGGGAGGTATGCGGGGGAAGATCGTCTGGCCTGCTTGGGTCGGGCCGCTGCGCACTGCCCTTGTCCGATAACAGAGCTTGGAGCGTCTTCCTGGAAGCACCCGTGTGTTCGATCGGCTCGCCGTGCAGCCGTCCGTCGGTTCAGTCTTGTGGTGGCGGCGATTCGCCGCCTGCTCTCGGTCGATCCGCCAGCGGCATGAGCACGACGGCGTTGGTGGGGGAAGGGCAGACGTTGGCGCAGACGCCGCAGCCCGTGCAGACATCCTCGCGGATGCGGGGCTTGCCGGCGGTGACCTCGATGGCGTCTGGGACGGGGCAGCGTTCTGAGCAGACGGTGCAGAACGATCCGGAATGGGCGAGGCAGGCCATCGTCTGGATCCATGCCACGCCCATCTTCCTGGGCTGCTCGGGCTTGAGCACGCCGGGCTTGCAGGCTGTGATGCAGGGGGTGTCCTCGCACATGATGCAGGCGGCGGCGTGCGGGTCGATCATCGGTGTCCCGGCGGCCTCGCGGAACCGGGCGGGGGCGTGCACGATGGCGCTGACGGGGCAGGCGGAGATGCACTCGTTGCACCGGGTGCAGCTGGCGAGGAAGGAGACCTCGTCAACGGCGCCCGGTGGTCGGTGGATCGGGAGGGCGAAGCGCCTGCCCGTGCTGCTCTGGAGCGTCTGAGCGGCCTGGGTCTGGGCTGGCAGTGCGCTCGCGGCGTTTGTGAGCGCCGCCTGCACAGCGCTGAGCGCCTGGGTGGCTTGCCTGGCGGCGCGGCCGAGGAGACGGCCGCGCAGCAGGTCGCGGCGGGATAGGGGTTGTTCTTCCGCCATCGGTTCGGATCTCAGCGGCGCGGTGCGGACGGGAGCCCGTCGGCGATGTCTGGGATGTTGAAGGTCGGCGAGAGCTGGTCGAAAGCGGCCGCGGGCGCGTGGCACTGCACACAGTTGGTGCGGGAGAGGTGGTCGGGGCGCCAGCCGTCGTAGCCGTGCTCGCCGTGGCAGCTCACGCAGTTTGTCCGCATGAACGTCGTGTGGGGCATGACCGGCGGTGCGCCGGCCCAGGCGCGCGTGCCGCCGTAGCCGCTGGGGCGGAGGCCCGCGAAGCTGTTCGGTGGCGACGGATCGGACCCGAGCAGCGGGCCTGCCGACTCGACGTGGCACTGGGTGCAGCTGGTGAGGTAGGTGTGCGAGACCATCCTGGCGACCTTGTTGCCCGCACGCAGGCCCTCGGCGTGGCAAGCGCGGCAGGTCTGTATGTTCAAGCCGGCGATCGGGTGAGGGATCACCGGTGGCGCGCCCTCGTAGGCTCGAAGCGCTGCACGTTGCTCGTTTGCCCGCGCGCGGGCGGCGAACTTGTCCGCGACTGCGGCCGGGTTGGCGCGGCTTTCTGAGATGACGATGGGGGTCGGGTTGTTCAGGCGCCAGGCGAGACTCTCCGAAGCCCGCTCGTTTAAGACAGAAGCGGGCACCAGCTGCTGCGGGCTGGGCTGCGGCGGCGCGGGGAGCGGTACACCTGCAACGGTGGTGGTGGTGGGGGGTGTGCGCGGCTGGCCACCTTCGAGCGACGTGGCGATGGCAGCGCCGCACCCGGCTGTGACCAGGCCGATCCACAGCAGCCTCAGGTTGAAGCGACGCTTGGCTGGCTTGCAGTGCATGGACGGCTCCTAGGCCTTGCGCACGATGGTGACTGCGCACTTCTTGTAGTCGGGCTGCTTGGAGTATGGGTCGTACTCGTCAAGCGTGACGAGGTTGATCAGTTTGGTTTCGTCGAAGAACGGCACGAAAACATCGCCGGGCTTCGGGTCGCCGCGGCCGCCGATCCAAACCGCAAGGTCGATCTGGCCGCGCCGGCTCTTGACGGTGACGACCTCGTTGTTGCGGATGCCCATTCGGGCGGCGTCGGCTTTGTTCATCTCGACGTACGCCTTTGGCATAGCGCGGTGGAGCTGGGGGATGCGCCTTGTCATGGTGCCGGAGTGCCAGTGCTCAAGGACACGCCCGGTGCAGAGCCAGAAGGGGTATTCGGCGTCGGGCATCTCGGGCGGGTTCTCGTGGGGCCGGAACCAGATCAGGGCCTTGTCGTCCTTGGTGACGGAGTGGTAGAACTGGAACCCCTTGCCCTTGGCAACGTAGGAATCGTCAAACTCGCTGAATCGCCAACGGGTCTCGTGCCATGAACCATCTGGCTTCTGGACAACGGGCCAGCGCAGGCCGCGGGACTTGACGTACTCCTGGTATGGCGCAAGGTCCTTGTGCTTCTTGCGTGTGAAGGGGCGGTACTCCTCGAAGAGTCGTTCGTCGACGTTGACGTCGTAGTAGTGCTCCCACTTCCAGATGGGGACTTCCTTGCCCGACGGGTCGGTGGTGTGGAAGATCCACTTGCCGCCGTTGCCGAGCATGCCGTCGACGCCCATCTCGAGCAGTCGGTGGGAAACGGCGATGATCTGCCAGCAGTCGTCGCGTGCCTGGCCCGGGGGCGGGACCATCTTGAACCACTGCTGGGTGCGGCGCTCGCTGTT
>JAUXUZ010000004.1 GCA_030680655.1 Phycisphaerales bacterium | reverse complement strand
CCCCCGGCACCACCCGCGACGTCGAAGCGCCTCCCCGCGGCGGTGTAGACGCCGTAACCGCCGGTGTCGATGATCTCGGCCACAATCGGCAGGCGCTGGGCGCTCTCGCCCCCTTCAGGGTGCAGCACAACCTGGCTGCTGACGCGGTCGCGGGTGGTGCCGGGGGTGTCGTCGGTGATCGACACCTTCCGACCCGCCAGCATGTTCATGATGGAAGACTTGCCGACGTTGGGCCGGCCGACAATCGCTATTTTGGGGATCACGAGTGAGTTTAGGGCGAGTGGAGTAGGGGAACGGCCGCGGGCGGTGTTTCCTTGTGAGCTTCCTTGACAATCTGTTCGGTAAGTGGTCTACTCAAGCCACTATGGAGATGCTCACAGCGGGGGAAGTGGCCTTACGGATTGGGGCTGCACTGGTTCTGGGGGGTGTGGTTGGGCTCGAACGGGAGCGCAAGAACCGGCCCGCGGGCTTCCGCACCATGATCCTGATCAGCCTCGGCTCGGCGGCCTTTATGGTTGTTGCCCACGACATCATCGCCCAGGCGGGCCCGGTCCCGTTGCCGGGCGGCGGAGTGGTCGGCCCGGCGGAGACCAGCCGCGTGTTGCAAGGACTCATCGGCGGCATCGGCTTCCTCGGCGCGGGCGCGGTGATCCAGAACAAGCGCGCGGTGCGCGGCTTGACCACGGCGGCCGCGGTGTGGGTCACGGCGGCGATCGGCGCCGCGTGCGGCCTGGGGTTCTACATCACGGCGGCGATCGTGGCGGCGTTTACGATGTTCACGCTGGTGATCCTCGAGATCGTCGAGGACCGGTTCTTCCCCGAGCCCGACGACGGCGCGTTCGACAAAAAGGCGAGCAAGAAGCGCGGCGAGGACGGCGTGGGCGTCGAGCGGATGCGCGGCGAGGACGATCCGGCCGACACGCACCGTTGACCGCCCGCTACACCTTCGGCCCTGAGGCTTCGAGCTTGGCGATCGCGTCGCCGTACTGCGCGCGGAGCGGTTCGACGACCTCATTGATGAACCGCTCGGTCTGCTCGACGCTGCGTCCGATGTAGTTCATCGGGTTCATCGCGCCGCTCCAGTCGAGTTCGCTCTTGAGCGCGGGGGTGTGGAAAGCGGGGTCGGCTTTGAGCCGGTCGATCAGATCGTTGTCGAGACCCTCCTGCTTCACACGCAGGCCCGCGGCCTGGGCGTGGGCGCGGATGTGCTCGTGGTACGCCTGGCGGTCGCCGCCCGCCTTGACGCACGCCATCAGCAGGTTCTCGGTGGCCATGAACGGCAGCTCGGCCATGAGGTTCTTGCGGACAGTCGCCTCGTGGACGACCAAGCCGCTGGCGACGTTGTGCATGAGGTCGAGCGCGCCGTCGAGGGCGAGGAAGGCCTCGGGGAGGGAGAGGCGGCGGTTGGAGCTGTCGTCGAGCGTGCGCTCGAGCCACTGGGTGGCGGCGGTGTCGTAGGCGTTGCCGACGAGGTTCATGACAAAGCGCGTGAGGCCGCAGATGCGCTCGCAGCGCATGGGGTTGCGCTTGTAGGGCATGGCGCTTGAGCCGATCTGCTTGTCCTCGAACGGTTCGTCGAGTTCCTTGCGGTTAGCGAGGAGGCGGATGTCGGTGGCGATCTTGTGGAGGATGGAGGCGGTTGAGGCGAGGTCGGCGAGGATGAAGGTGTCGACGACGCGGGGGTAGTTCTGCGTTGTGAGCACGTGCGTGTTGAAACCGCTGGTCCCGGCCCAGAACGGCGATTCGCGCAGATACGCCGCAAGGTTGGACATCACCTTCTGCTCGACGCGATCAACCTTCGCGGTGTCGCCCGAAACCAGCTCGACGAACGAGGCCTGCGTGCCCGTTGCTCCGCGGATGCCCTTGAAGAAGACATTCCGATACTCTGTCGCGCAGAGGCGCTGCTGGCAGAGATGAACCTCGTAAGCCCATCCGGCGATCCGGCGACCGACCGTGACTGGCTGAGCCGGTTGGTAGTGCGTGAACCCCAGGCAGGGCGTGGAGGCGTGCGCCAGCGCGGCGCGTCCGAGCGAGAGCTCGGCTCGAACGGACTTTGCGCGGATGATGTCGGTCGCTTGTGTGAGGACGATCGCGTCCGCGTTGCACACCACGTCCTGGCTCGTCATCCCCAGGTGGATGATCCCCTTCGCCTTCGGGCACGAGTCGCCCAGCGCGTGCACGTGGGCCATCACGTCGTGCCGCAGCTCGCGCTCGTACTTCTCCGCGGCCTTCATCTCCGCGTCGGTGATTCCACCCGGGCGCGTGACCACGGCCCGCAGCTCCTCGACCTGCTCCTTGCCCACCGGCAGGCCGAGCTCGTGCTGGGCCTCGGCGACGGCGAGCCAGATCCGCCGCCAGATGTTGAACTTGTGGCGCGGCGACCAGAGCGTGAGCATCTGGGCGCTGGCGTTGCGCGAGGCGAGGGGGGAGGTGTATGTGTCGTAGGGTGACGACTCGGGCATAGGCCAGTGTACCAGCAGCCGCCGCGCACAGAGGCCCGACCGGCAGGGAGGGCTGCGACGGTGCCCCGAGCGGATACGGCGGCAGAACTGCAGCAACAGTCAGTGCCCGCGCACTGAGGCCCGACCGGCAGGGAGGGCTGCGACGGTGCCACGAGTGGACACGGCGCCAGAGCCGCAGCAACAGTCAGTGCCATTCAGTCCTGAAGGCGCGTTACATAGTCAACCGCCTCGTGCAGGCCAACGCCGTCCCACAGGTACCGTGTGCTGCCGTGGCGCGTCCAGATCTTGGCCTCGGCGCCGGCGAGCCCGTCAGCACGAAGCCTGCGCGTGGCATACGCCTTGAATGCGTTCATGATCTTCTCTGGTGGCTCCTTCGCGGTGCACACGATGTGGATGTGGTTGGTCCGCACGTTTGTCGCGTGGACGAGCCAGCCCTTGAACGCCGCGTGCTCAAGGATTGCCTCGCCGACGGCCCGTCGGTCGGCGGGCGTGAGGATCACCGCGTCGTGCAGAAGCTCGTCCCGCTCGACTTCGCGTCGAGCGCTGTCCGGCGCGAGCACTGGGCGGCCGTAGAGGTTGTTGTTCTTGTCCACCGTGCCGCGCGAGTCGCCGTGGAGGCGCGTGCCGTACGTGGTCCACGTGAGGGAGTAGGCGTGCGGGAATGACACGTGATCAGTCTAACGGCTCGGTTGCAGGATCGGGGCTTGCCGTGCGCATTGGACCTTTCCCGCCCTCCCTGCCGGTCGGGCCTCTGTACCGCCCCCTCACACCACCGCCGCCGCCTCATCCAGGATCGCCCCCGCCTGCTTGGCCGTGGGGGCCTCGGCGATCAGCCGCATGATCGGCTCGGTGTTGCTCGCACGCACGTGCAGCCACGCACGCTGCTCCTTGAAGTTCACCCACACACCGTCGGTGCGGTCGGGCTTGTGGCTGGCGTACTTGTCGGCGAGCGCTGCGACGACATCTCTGGGGTTCATCGCCGGGTTGAGGTCGATCTTGCGTTTGACGATGGCGTACGACGGCACCTGCGCCACCAACTCGCTGACGGTCTGCTTGCGTTTGGCCATCAGCGCCAGGATCAGCGCCATCGCCCCCAGCGAGTCGCGGATGTACGTCACCCGCGGCCAGATCACCCCGCCGTTGCCTTCGCCGCCGAGGGGGCTCTTGTTGGCGCGCATGCCGTCAACCACGTTCGCCTCGCCCACGGCCGTGCGCACCACGTGGCAGCCGTACCACCCCGCGACATCCTCGATCATGCGGCTGGTGGAGAGGTTGACCGCCAGCACCTGCCCCTTCTTCAGCCGACCAAACTCACCAATCGCCATGGCCGCGAGCACGAGGGTGTACTCCTCGCCGATGTAGCTCCCCTTCTCGTCAACAACGGCCAGCCGGTCACCGTCTGGGTCCTGCGCGAAGCCAACGTGGACTTTGCCTTTGGACCGCTTGACGAACTTGCAGAGCCCCACAAGGTTGTCGCGCGTCGGCTCCGGCGTGTGCGGGAACCTCCCCGCCGCAAGGTCCTTGTCGCTGGTCACCCCGCTCACCTTGACGCCCAGCGCGTCGAGCAACTCCGACCCCGCAACAAAGCCAGACGATGTCACCGAGTCGAGCGCGGCGTTGAAGCGGGCCTTTTTGATCAGCTGCGCTGCGCCCAGCGTCTTGACCAAGGCGGCGACGTGCGCCGGGTGCGCGCCCGCAACGCCGGGCGCATCGGGCAGCGGCTGGCCGAGCCCATCCCACGCCGCCAGCGCTGTGTCGCCGTCGCGGTAGCGGGCGATCAACTCGTCGGCGAGCGCCTTGCTCGGCGCACTGGCGGAGACGGCGCCCTTCTTCGCCCCCTTCTCGCGGACGATCGGCTTGAGGCCGCACCACTCCTGCGGGTTGTGGCTGGCGGTCACCTGCAAGCCCGCGTCGGCGCCGAGCCGGTCAACGGTGAAGCCGATCGTGGGCGTCATCTGCGGCAGCGGGAGCGTGGTGACGTCGAAGCCGTTCAGCTCAAGCGCAGCGCCCGCGAGCGCCGCGACTGTGTCGCTGCCGATCCGCCCGTCGAAGCCCACGACGATGTGCGGACGCTCGCCCCCCTTGCCCTTGCGGTCGCGCACCCATCCGGCGAGCGCACCGGCGAACCGTGTAACCACCTCGGGCGTCAGCGTGCCGCCGAAGGTGCCGCGCATGCCAGAAACTGAGAGCATCAAAACGGGGGGTGCTGTGCCGCTTGCCATAGGCCGCAGGGTAGAGCGGCGGCCGGCGTTGGCAAGCGCTCACGCGCTGCGGCCGGCGTTGCGCGCCTCGGCGAGCTTTGCCTCGATGCTGCTCAGGCGCTGGGAGATCCGCATGATCTCCTCCTGCGCCCGCACGTTCACCTGGTAGTCAAGGTCGGTGCGGAGCCGGTCCTTCTCGCTCTGGCGGTTCTGGCTCACCATGACGAAGATGGCCAGGAAGATGGCCTCGAGGCTCACGACCATGGTGAGCAGGCCGAAGGGGAAGGGGTCAAAGACCCAGCCCGGCAGCGCACCCTTTTTCTCTTCCGGCACGAGGATCGACCCGGCGTGCACGATCGACCCGACGACGTTCAGCAGAATCCACACACCGAACCACGTGACGTGGAAGAGCGTGAACCACTGGCCCGCCGAGACGCGGGCGATGACGTCGCTGAGACGCTGCCATGGTGTGACGCGCGACGCCGCGAAGGCAACGTTGGGGTTCATCGTGCGCATCAGCGCCTGGTTTGCACGCTGGCGCGTCGCCAGCACGCTGAGCATGTCCAGCGCCGCATCCGGGTGTGCGAGCAGGAACTGCATGAACTGGTCGCGGCTGAGTTCAAGCAGCCCGCTCGGCTCGATCGCGCGCACGGTGGCCGTGCGCGGGCCGCAATCCAGCAGCGAGAGCTCGCCGAAGAACCCACCGGGGCCGATCCTCGCCAGGTGCACGTGCTCACCCTTGTCGCTGGGCACGGCCACGCCCACGAGCCCCGAGGTGACCAGGAAGAGCGACTCACCCTTCTCACCGTGCCAGACGATGACCTCACCCTCGGCCACGGTGCGGGGCTTCATCCGCCCGAACAGGTCCTGCTGCTCGGTCAGGTCGAGCCGGGCGAACAGCGGCACGCTGCTCAGTGGGCCGCTTATGGCCGCGCTCTGACCGCCTTGGGGCTCGTCCATGGGGCCCAGCATAACCGCCGTTCACCCGTAGCAGAAGTCTCTCCATACAGACCGAACCGCCCACCCCCTTGGGGACGTAGGGCAGGCGGAGGACGAACTTGCCGGTATTCCACCCTTTGGGATGGGCCGGGCAGAGAGTCTGAGAAACAATCAAGTGTCTTGTCTTGCGGTGCACGGACGGTTCAATCGGGGCAGCCCGCTGGCCCCGGATACCCGATCGGGCCGATCTTGCTCACCGGGGCCCGCCGCCCCTTCCTGTCCGGCTTCCTTCGTCAACCAAGGGTTCAACCTATGTGCGGAATCGTCGCGTACCTCGGCAAAAAAACAGCCCGCCCCATCCTGCTCGAAGGGCTCAAGCGCCTGGAGTACCGCGGCTACGACTCGGCGGGCATCGCGATCGTGACCGACGGCAAGCTCTATCTTGAGCGGCGCGTCGGGCGCGTGGGCAACCTGGAAGAGGCGATCGACGGGCGCAAGGAGTTCGACGGCTCGCTGGGGCTCTGCCACACCCGCTGGGCGACCCACGGCGGCGTGACCGACTTCAACGCCCACCCCCACCGCGATGACCGGCACGGCATCGTGGTGGTGCACAACGGCATCATCGAGAACTACAGCGCGCTCAAGCAGTACCTGCAGGAGAAGGGGCACACCTTCGCCAGCCAGACCGACACCGAGGTGCTGGCGATGCTCATCGGTGAGCTCTACGAGGGCGACATCGAGAAGGCGGTGCAGGCGGCGCTGCGCGAAGTCACCGGCGCCTACGCCATCGCCGTCATCTGCGAGAAGGAGCCGAACGTGCTGGTGGCCGCGCGCAAGGGCAGCCCCCTCATGGTCGGCATCGGCAGCGACAACGAGTACATCGTCGCCAGCGACGGCGCGGCCATCATCGCCCACACCGCGCGCGTCATCATGCTCGACGACTACAACGTCGTCAAGATCACCCGCGACGGCTTCCACACCACCGACATCCACAACACGCCGCTGTCGCCCAAGGTGCAGCAGCTGGAGATCGACCTTGAGCAGATCGAGCTGGGCGCGTTCCCACACTTCATGCTCAAGGAGATCTTCGAGCAGCCCAGCTCTGTGCGGGCCTGCATCGGCGGGCGCATGAACATCCGCGAGGGCAAGGTCGTCCTCGGCGGGCTCTCAAGCTTCGCAAAGGAGCTGACCAAGGCGAGCCAGGTCATCCTGACGGCCCAGGGCACAGCGCTGCACGCGGCCATGATCGGGCGCTACATGCTCGAGGACCTCGCCAAGATCCCCAGCCACACCGAGTACGCCAGCGAGTTCCGCTACCGCAACCCGGTGATCGAAGAGAACACCGTGGTCGTCGCGGTGAGCCAGAGCGGTGAGACAGCCGACACCCTCGCCGCCTTGTACGAAGCGAAGGAACGCGGCGCGCTCGCCATAGGCGTGGTCAACGTCGTCGGCAGCAGCATCGCCCGCGAGACCGACGCGGGTGTCTACCTGCGCGTCGGCCCCGAGATCGGCGTGGCGAGCACCAAGGCCTTCATCGGCCAGGTCGGCGCGCTGGCGCTCATCTCCTTCTACATGGCCCGCAAGCGCTACATGTCCGCCGACCAGTGCATCGACATGATGAAAGAGATGGAGGCGATCCCCGCCAAGATCGAGAAGATCCTCGAGAGCGCGCCCCGCATCAAGAAGATCACCGAGAAGTACATCGAGCGCGAGAACTGGCTCTTCCTCGGGCGCGGCTACAACTACCCAACCGCCCTCGAGGGCGCGCTCAAGCTCAAAGAAATCTCCTACATCCACGCCGAGGGCATGCCCGCCGCCGAGATGAAGCACGGACCCATCGCCCTCATCAACGAGGGCATGCCCGCCGTCTTCATCGCCAACCGCGGCCGCCAGTACGAGAAAGTCATGTCCAACATCCAGGAGGTCCGCAGCCGCGGCGGGCACGTCATCGCCGTCGCCACCGAGGGCGACACCGAGATCGCCAAGCACGTGCAGGACGTCATGTACATCCCCGACGTCTGCGAGCCGCTGAGCCCGATGCTCGCCGTCGTGCCGCTGCAGTTGATGGCCTACTACGCCGCCGTCGCCCGCGGCCACGACGTGGACAAGCCCCGCAACCTGGCCAAGAGCGTGACGGTGGAGTAAGGCCCAGAGGCGTTGGCGGTCTGAATGTGGTGAACGTCGCGTGAACGATTGTCGCCGGTCGGCCGTACCGTTGAGCATGTTCCTGCTCGCACCACTTGTCGCTGCGACGATGCTCGCCCCCTACGCCGATCAACCAGCAGAACCCGCCGGCAAGCGCAAGGAGCTTGTTGCGGTTTCGCTCCTTCCGCACGACACCGCGGTCAAACCCGGCGACACAGTCCAGCTCGCCGTGGTCTTCGATGTCGCCAAAGACTGGCACATCTACTGGCCCGGCCAGAACGACTCGGGCATGGCCACAACCGTTGAACTCAGCTTCCCGCCCGGCAGCGGGCTCACAGCAGGGCCGGTCTCGTTTCCCATCCCGAAGCGGTACGTCGAAGAGGGCGACATCCTCAACTACATCCACGAGGGGCGTGTCGTTGTCACCGTGCCCGTGACCGTCCCCGCGACCGCTCCCGTGGGCCGCGCGTTCAAGGTCACCGCCAGCGTCAACTACCTGGTCTGCAAGGAGTCGTGCATCCCCGGTGAAGCGGTGGTGAGCGCCACCTTCACCACCGCCGACAAGACCGCCGGCAACGCGGCCGACGCCAAAGCCATCGACGATGCCCGCGCCGCCCAGCCCAAGCCGCAGGCCGACGGCTTCGACGCCGCCGCCACCGCCCATTGGGAGGGGCAGACCCTCGTCCTGACCGCGAAAGACGCGGCGGTCACCCAGGTCACGTTCTTCCCCTCTGAAGGGGGTGCCAAGCTCCGCAACCCCCTTGCCAGCGGGCAATCCAAGGGTGGGACGCTCAAGTTGGCCTTCGACCCCGGTTTGAAACCCGTCGAAGGCGTCGTCGAATTCACATCCGGCAATAGCCGCCGCGCCTGGGCGTTCCACTCTGCGCGGCCACAGGAAACCAACGGTGAACCTGCGCCCGCTTCGCCCAAGCCCGCCCCGCTCGCCCCCCCCGCCGAACCGTCGAGCCGATAGCCAAACGTGAAGTGATCGCCGATCACCGGTTCCACCCGCGATCACTTGGTCCAAACCCTGACGAACTCGATTCGCCTTTTTTCCAAGGAGCTCACATGAAGAATCTGCTGCACGTTTCCGTCCTCGCGCTCGGCCTGGTGGCCGGTGCCGGCCTGCTGGCCCTCCAGGCACAGCCCGCCAACGCCGGCTCCTACGCCGCTGCTCCGTCGGCCAAGGTCGGCGACACCGCCCCCGACTTCACCCTCAAGGACCTCGACGGCAAGGACGTCAAGCTCGCCGACTACAAGGGCAAGATCGTCGTCCTCGAGTGGTTCAACCCCGGCTGCCCCTTCGTCGTCAAGCACCACAGCACGCTCGACACGATGAAGAAGACCGCCGCCGCCTACAAGGACAAGGACGTCGTCTGGCTCGCCGTCAACAGCGGCGCCGACGGCAAGCAGGGCGCTTCAATGGAGGAGAACACCAAGGCGCGGAAGGACTGGAAGATCGAGTACCCCATCCTGCTCGACCCCACCGGCACCACCGGCAAGGCCTACGGCGCCAAGACCACCCCGCACATGTACGTGATCGACAAGGGCGGCAAGCTCGTCTACGCCGGCGCGATCGACAACGACCGCGGCCCGAAGAAGGCGGGCGAGAAGAACTACGTCAAGAACGCGCTCGATGAGGTGATCGCGGGCAAGAAGGTGACCGACGCGACGAACGAGCCGTACGGTTGCTCCGTCAAGTACGGCAAGTAGCCCAGCAGGCCGCACAGCCCACACGAACAACGCCCGGCCACATGGCCGGGCTTTTTTACAAGCCAAATGGGAAGCCCGCAAGACTCCATCTACCTCGTGAACACCTAGGGGTATTCCCCACACGGGGGGCAAAATAACTATTCGTGAGGGATTGCTCATCGAGCGATTTCGTGGTCTACTACACGTGATCGCGTCAAGCAGCCGTGCGCGCGCACTGCGCTCGTCGCTAATGCTGGCCACCTCCCACACACAGCGGTGGCCAAGAAGGGATTCCTCCATGAAGAAGTCACAAGCTCTTGCTCTCCTTGCGCTGGCGGGCTCGTCGGCCGCGTTCGCGGCGCCGCGTGAATCGGTTACGTTCAACGGCGTTCCCAGCTATGCGCGCCAGGGCGACGCGGGGAACACCACCATGACGGCGACCTTCAACGGCGCCGACGGCGGCGGCACCTACGCGGCGAGCTACCTCACCATCGGCGGCACGCTCACCCGCGCGGTGGCTGGCACCTACTTCACCGAGGCGTCGATCCTCGTGACGCCCCCCAGCGGCACGCCGTTTATCGTGCAGCCGTATAACACCACGACTGCTGAAGTTGCCGGTGGCCCCGTCGTGCTGACTGGCAACGTGCAGGCCGGCCGCTACACCATCCCTGTCTCGGCCATCACCACCGCTGGCACGTGGTCGTTCCAGTTCTTTGAGCGCTGGGACGATGTCGCCGCTGGCAACGACGCCACCTGGGACTCGGTGACGATCACCCTTGAGGACGGTACCCCCCCCGCCGCAACGCCGATCGGCCCCGTCGGCCAGACCTACAACGACGTAGTGATCAGCGGCTTGACCGCAGCGCCGGGCTTTGACCAGTCCTTCACCGTCCCCGCTGGCACGATGGTCGCCGGCGTGCGCCTCCGGGCTCAGGGTACGGGCCTCACCACGCCGGGCGCGACCAACACCACCACCTCGCCGACCAACGCCGTGCGCATCCGTGTGACGCCGCCAGGCGCCGCCGCGCTCGCCGCGGGCGTCGTCTTCCCGACCTACAACGAGTCGACCGGTCTGGGCGAGCTGATCATCTCGCTGCCGACCCCGATCGACTCGGGCTCGGGCTCCTGGCGCGTCGAGGGGTACGAGAGCCTGGCGAACTTCACAACCCACCTGCACTCGCTGGCCATTGAGCTTCTGCCCCTCCAGGCACCAGTCGCCACCGACCTGGGCGCGCTCGTCGCCAACACGCCGGCGGTCGGCAACGCAACGGTGACCGGCACCGGCCAGACCAAGTGGTTCAAGTTCACCCTCAACGACGAGATCGCCGCCGCCTTCAACCGCGGCCTGGAGATCGACACCGAAGGCTCGACCACCACCGACGGCGGCGGTCTCCTCAACACGTCGATCGGCCTCTACAACTCCACCACCGGTGCCCGGATCGCGACTGACTTCGTCGACGGCACCCAGTCGCTGGGCACGCTGACGTTCGGTGTCGATAACCGTCCGGCACCGGGTGACGGGCTGCCGTACAACGGCCGCGACGGGGCCACGCTCGCCGTCGGCACCTACTTCGTCGCCGTGACCGCCGGCGACACCGGCATCGCCTACCAGCCCGGCCTGTTCGGCGTGACCAACACGTCGACGCAGCTCGGAGCTGTCCGCCTCAACGTTCAGCTCGTCAGCCCCGGCGCAGTGGCCCCAGTCGCGGCCGACGCGGGCACGATCGCCGGCGGTGCAGGTGGCACCGAGCTGATCACGCCGTTCACGGCGTCGATCACCGCGGCCAATCAGATCAAGTGGATCCAGTTCACCACGACGGCCGACGCGGTCGGCGGCGGCAACTTCTTCGACATCTTTACAGATCTCGACTCCACCATCAGCGATACCGAGCTGGGCGTCTACCGCACCGACGGCACCCGGGTGGCGAGCGACGACGACGACGGCGTCGGCCTCAAGTCGTTCCTGTCGTTCGGCGCCGGCGGCGGATCGACCGTCGGTGACGGAGTGGTCGTGAGCAACGGCCGCGACGGCGACCTCACCGCCGGCACTTACTACGTTGCCACCGGCGCGTACAACGTCGCGTACGGGGCGACCTTCTGGAACGTCACGACCACCGGCACGGCGCTGGGCGACATCGTCGTCAAGTTCGCGACCAACATCCCGCCCGGCGCCGCGTGCGGCCTGGCCGATGTCGGCGGCGTGGGCGGAGCGCCCGGCGCCGACGCGCACCTTGACAACAACGACTTCGTCGTCTTCATCGACTACTTCTTCTCGCAGAACCCGATCGCCGACCAGGGCTCAACCGGCGGCGTTGCCGGCGCCGACGGCGTCTACGACAACAACGACTTCATCGTCTTCATCGACAACTTCTTCAACGCCCCCGCGTCCTGCCGCTGATCCGCGGCTGACCCGAGACTGCCCCCTTTGCGCCCCGCGCGGCTCAGCCGCGCGGGGCGTTTTCGTTGCTGGAATCACCTCTCCGTATGAAGAAGTTCTCAAAGCCCTCTTGCCCTTCTTCCGAATGCGCACGGAAGTTTGCTCGCTAGAAAGGGGGTCACTGCGGCCGCCGAATTCAGTCGTCGCGGGAGTTCCGCACTCGCTCGCTTAGATGAACGTGTTTTTAGACGAATTCGAGAGGAATTTGCTTGCGAACCCACCTGTTCGCGAGCCTAATTCAATTCCAGCGGCGCGAAGGAGCGCCACCACACGCAAGATGCGGCGTCACCACCCCACAAGCGGTACGCTGCGGTCAAATCAACCAAGGGAGATCCCGCATGAAGATGAAGATGATGGCACTGGCCCTGTCGACCCTCGCCGGTACCGCGCTGGCCCAGCCCGGCGCGTTCACTGACCTCGGCAACCGCACGACCGCGCAGACGTTCTCGCAGCTTGTCACGCTGAACGCTCCAAACGACATTCAGTGGTTCCGCGTGGTTCTGCCCCCCACCCTCTCCACGATCGGTTACGTGGACATCTGGACCGTCCCGACCGCCAATCCGGTGCCCGCGACTGACATGAGCGACACCGAGATGGGCCTCTACGACGCCGTCGGCAACGGCGCGGTCGCTACCGCCGCCTTCTCCGACGACGACGCCGGCCCCGGGCTTCACGCCCAGCTGACCTTCGGCTCATCGACCGCGCCGCGCCCCGCGGTGACCTTCGGCGCGCTCTCTGTCGGCGCTGCCCGCAACGGCAACGACGGCAACCTCGCCGGCGGTGAGTACTACCTCGCCGTGGGCCGCTTCAACGTCACGTTTGTGAACTCCGGCTTCGGCGCGACGAGCACCTACACCGGCACGCAGACCGAGACCTTGCTGAACTTCGAGATTAATCCCCCGACCGATCCGTACCCGCCCACCGGCACCGGCTCCGTCGCTCCCGGCAGCGTTGAGCCCGGCAACCCCGTCCTCTTCACCGTCAACGTCACGCCGGGTGGCAACCCCGCCAGCGCGTCGATCACCGTGGTTGGCGACCTCTCGGCGATCGGCGGTTCCTCATCCGCCTCGTTCCACGACGACGGCCTCAACGGTGACGTCACCGCCAGCGACAACACCTACTCCTACAGCTACATGATCCCCGGCGGCACCGCCGGCGGCCCCTACTCTGTCGCCGCGACGATCACCGACGACCTGGCGCGCACCGGCAACGTGACCATCAACGGCAGCGTCTTCAACCCCACCGACATCGGCCAGATCGGTGCCGGCGCGGGCGGTTCAGAGGTCGTCACGACCGTTGACGTCGCCATCGCTCCAGCGGGCGTCAACTGGCTCAGGTTCTCGATCGGCGCTGACGTGCTCAACGGGTCAACCAACTACCTCGACATCGACACCGAGCCGTCCGTGTTCGACGGCCCACCCGCCATCGGGTCGATCAACGACACCGAACTGGGCATGTACGACTCCGCTGGCACGTTCCTTGATACCGACGATGACGACGGCACCGACTGGCACTCCCAGCTCACCTACGGCGACAACGCCAACATCCGCCCGGCGATCGGCAACGCCGCGATCGCAGGTGGCAACGGCCGCGACGGCGACCTCACCACCGGCAACTACTTCCTGGCCGTCGGCTGCTTCAACTCGGTCTTCTTGACCAACTTCAACGCGACCTCCACCTCAGCCGCTTCGGGCACGGTGCAGGTGAACTTCCGCACCAACATCCCCGGCGGCGGCGGCCCGGCCTGCGGCCTGGCCGATGTGGGCGGCGTCGGCGGCGCGCCCGGCGCTGACAACCACCTGGACAACAACGACTTCGTCGTGTTCATCGACTACTTCTTCAACCAGAACCCCATCGCCGACCAGGGTGCAACCGGTGGGGCACCGGGCCCCGACGGCGCGTACGACAACAACGACTTCATCGTCTTCATCGACAACTTCTTCAACGCCCCCGCCTCCTGCCGCTGATCCGCGGCTGAGCCGGAACATCGTCTGACCCGCGCCCTCGCCAGTGCCCCTGGCGAGGGCGCTTTGCTTTCCCCCCGGCGCGCCGGCTGGCCGTTTCTGGCACCCCCTGGTTTCTGCACAGAACAGGCCGGGAACGCCGATGCGCGCACGATGCTCCTGCCCCTTGCGCTGATCGCCGTGCTTCCCCTTGCCGTGCTGCTGGCCGACCCCCCGGTGAGTGAGATCGAGCCGAACCAGACACGCCCAACCGCCACCCCCGCCACGCTCTCCAGCACGGGCTCGATCACCGGCGTCTGCCGCGGCTTCCTCGACACGCCCGAGTCCACAGCGAACGACACGCGCGACATCTGGCGCATCACGCTCGCCGCGAACCCGCTGGTTGTCCAGAAGCACACGCTCCAGCTGACAACCTCCGGAACACAGGGGCACACCGGCACGGTTGTGGGTGTGCTGGCCACCGGCGGCGTGGCCGACCCCGACTCGATGTTCTCCTTGCAGAGCACCAGCATCAACACCGTTCCCGCACGCTTCTGCCAGGTCTACACGCTCGGCAACGCGGCACCGTCGTTCCTCTACCGGGTCACCGGCTCGTCCGCCTCGTCAAGCCCCTACACCGTCACGCTCACCAGCGAGACCGTAAGCCCGACGCAGCTCACCTTCCCGTGCCCGCTGGCCGCCGGCTCGATCAAGTTCACCACCGTCAACCGCACCACGCTCAACACCAAGCTCTTCCTCTTCGACGGCGCCACACTCGCCCCCATCCCCGGCGCGATCAACGACGACACCGTGCTCTCGCCCACCTCCGGCTCTCCGCAATCGACGCTCGTGCGGACACTCGCCGCGGGGAGCTACATCCTGGCGATCGCCAACGGCGGCGCCGTGGACGACCGGCCACCGCCCGCCGACGACCGCGCGGCCACTCAATCGTCGTGGAGCCTCACCGAGTCGCCCGGCCTGCTGGTCAACGGCAGCTCGTCGGCCACCGGCAGTTTCTCGTTCACCGTCTCAGACATGTTCGGCGACCGCGAGGTAAACGCCACCAAGCCGGGCGCGTACGGCATCGCGTTCTTCCGGCTGACCGTCGCGGCACGCTGCGGCAACGCCGACCTTGGCCGCCAGGGCGGCGTCGCCTGCCACGATGGAGCGCTCGACAACAACGACCTCATCGTGTTCATCAACGCGTTCTTCCAGGTCCCGCCGAACTACGTGTTCACCGATGTCGGCACCACCGGCGGTGTGCGCGGCTCCGACGGCATCCTCAACAACAACGACTGGATCGTCTACATCGACGACTTCTTCAACGGCTGCCCCGGCTGACGCCACGCGGGTTGCAGCAGTGGGTGGGGGCGGGGGCGCGAGTGACGAGAGAGCGGAGTAAGGCCTAGCGGCGGGCGAACGGGTGGCGCGTTTTGCGCTCCACTCTTGCGCGATCGCACCTTAATCCATGCCCTGAAATGGGTTTCAAGCACATTCTCAAGAAACTTCTCAAGTCCCGCTGCGAATAGTGGTGTGTCGCGTCGTGCAGCCCCTCAGAAGGCTGCCCGGCGCTGCGGCGGGCCCGGTTGGAGACCGGCCCCCACGCGGCGCCGGCGGGAGTGTGGTCTATCCACGCTTGCGTCCAGAGTGATTCCCCCAGAATCGGCCCCCGCCTTCGGTGCGGGTCCGAGAATCGGGTTGAAGCACCGGCGCAACCTCCCCACGTCGCAATCTCCGGCGCACATATCGCGCCGTCGTTGGCCGCACGGACGCAGCAATCGCAGGCTGAACAAGCTGTTCGTTGTCCGTTGGCAGGCTAAGGAGTAGTCGCATGTCCGTTCACCGTGGCAACGCCCGTCGATTCGGTGTGCTCGCCGCCGCTGCGCTGGCAACCCTCGCAGGAACCGCGGTTGCCCAGCCGCCGGTCTACCGCACCGGCTTTGCCGACGGCGCAACCTCCGGATGGTCCACGGCGCGCACCCTGGCGTCGCGCACGGGTGACAAGCTAATGGGCCGGTTCCACAACGAGCCCGTCAGCCTGACGCTCGACGCGCTCCCCCGTCATGGGACCGTCGTGGTCGCGATGGACGTTCACATCATCGGCAAGTGGACGGGCGAGAGCCGCGCGGGCAAGCCGGCCACCACGCTCACGATCACCCTCGACGACGGCACGCTCCTGTGTAGTTCGTTCGCAAACGACGACGGCGACCCTTCCCGCCGCCAGAGCTTCCCCGACGAGCCCGACGCCTCCAACCGCCCTGCGGCACTGGGCGCCTACAAACTCGATGCGCTGGGCCTGATCGATGACAGCGGCAAGCCCGAGCGCGACAGCGTCTACCGCCTCGTCTTCGCCGCCCCGCACGGGGCGGGCGCGATGAAGCTGACCCTCTCAGCGTCGAACCTGCCCGGCACCGTCAACGACGCCTCCTGGGCGATCGACAACGCGGTGGTCTACACCGCCGCCGACAACGCCGATCTCGACGCTGTCCGCGCGGCCGCCCGCGACGCCGTGAACCGGACCGCACTGGGCATCGGCGGCTCGTTCGCCGTTCCCTCCGCTGTTCCTGCTGTCACGCCCGCGTCGAGCCTCCCCTCGGCCCCCGCGGCGCCCCGGTGGAACCCCGGCCCGATCGGCAACCTCGGCGCGTTCGAGGCGTCGATGCGCCCGGCCGTGATCACCGGGCACGACTCGATCCTCGCAAACGCGATGGACGGCGAGTCCCGGTCCACTTTCCTCCCGCGTGACGATCGGTCGCTCTCGCTCGGCCTGGCGCAGGACCTTGCGCTCGCTTCCGAGCGCTACACCGCCGAGTTCGCCGCGCCCGCCGCCTCCGCGGCCGCCCGCCCGGAGATCCCAGTCACCCGCCGCGTGAGCGCCCTTGTCTACCAGTCACGCTTCAACGAGGCTCCCGGTGCGCAGTGGGATAGCCGTGCCCACGGCATCGCGCCCCACGGCGAACGCTTCATCGGTCCCTTCGTCAGCCAGCCCGCCACGCTCACACTCAGCGACATCCCCGAGCACGACCAGCTCATCATCGACGCCGACTTCTACGCGATCGGTGACTGGGCGGGCGATGCGCCCGATCCATCGAAGTTTACCTTCACCCTCGACGGCCAGGAAGTGCTCGCCGCGACCTTCGCCAACGAAGACGGCTCCGGCAAGCGCACCCAGTCCTACCCCGTCGGCGCATCAGCGCGTACGCGCCTGCCCGGCACAGACTCCTCAGCCCTCGACGCGCTCGGGTTCCCCGCGCCGACCAAGAACGCCGTCGGCGACGCCACCTACCACCTGCGCTTCGTCGTGCCCCACAGCAAGGGCGCGGCGGCGTTGAAGTTCGTCGCCTCGGGCCTTGGCACAAGCGGCACCGTCGGTGCCTGGGGCCTCGACAACGTCACCGTGGTCTCAAGCGGTGACCGCACCATGAGCTACAGCGACGCCACCGGCGTCGAGCCCGACGACAACGCCGACGACGGCGACTACATGAACCCGTTCGTCCGCGCCCCCGGCCCCGAGTGGAACGTGCAGAAGTTCGAGACCAGCCCCAGCGGCGAGATGTTCCTGGGCCGCCTCCACAACCAGACCGCCGCGCTCACCGTCAAGAACTTCCCGCAGCACACGCACATGGTCGTCGCCGCCGACGTCGTCGTCGTTGGCGACTGGCAGGGGAACGCCCCCGACCCATCCAATTTCGGCATCAAGCTCGCAGACGGCACCGTTGTGCTCGCCACCAGCTTCGCCACAGACGGCGGCGCGAGCAACGCCACCCAGGATTACCCCGGCGGCAGCAACGGCCGCAACCTCCCAGGCGCCGGCGCCGCCGCCGTCGGCTCAATGGGCTACAAAGACGCCAAGACCGGCGTCGCCCGCGACGCCGTCTACCGGCTGGCCTTCACCATCCCCCACACCGCAGCGCAGGAGACCATCTCCTTCACCGTCAGCGGCCTCCGCGCCGATGAGTCAAAGGCAAGCTGGGGCCTCGACAACGTCTCCGTCAGCACCTTCGACGCCGCCAACCCCGCGGGCTACGCCGCCGGCGGCGGCAACACCGCCCTCGGTGATGCCGGAGCGCTCGCCTACGGCAACCCCTCCGGCGGCACCATCGGCGGCTACAG
>JAUXUZ010000536.1 GCA_030680655.1 Phycisphaerales bacterium | reverse complement strand
GTGTACGACGATGTCCCCCTTATCGACCTCGCCCAGGTGCTGCAGAGCAGCGGCGGCGGTGGCGGCGGTGGCGGTGGCGGTGGCGGCGGTGGCCAGAGCATCTTCGGCGGTGGCGGCGGCCAGCAGGGCGGCGGCAACCAGCAGCGCCAGCAGGAGCGCCGGCAGCGTCGGCAGGAACTGGTTGACGAGCTGAGGCGTCTGCTGACATCGCTGGCCGAGAAGGACCAGTGGGAAGACACCGGCGGCGGTGGCGGCACGATGACCGTCTACCAGGGCAACATCATCGTTGATGCCCCCGACTACATGCACCGGGCCGTGGCCGGGTATTCGTGGTGGCCGACGGCCAAGTCGTCTGTCAGCAAGGGCAAGCGCTACGTGTCAATGAGCGGGAACGTCGAGGCCGCGAAGGTCATCGGCCTCACGCCGTTCACCGAGACGGGCGGAGCGCCCGGCGGCAGCCGCTGATCGTTCGCTGATTGATCAAGAGTTACATGCACCCCCTCGCACCCCCGTCAACTGGCGGGGGTGTTTTCTTTAGCGGCGGACGGCGTGCGGTGAGCGACGCGGTCGGCGGTCGGTCGGCTTGTCGTCGATCAGCGGGCGGCGAGGGCGGCGTCGATCGCGGCAACCAGCTTCGCGTCGTCGGGGGCGACCGCCGAGTCGAACTTCGCCCGCACCTTGCCGTCGCGCCCGATGAGGTACTTGGTGAAGTTCCACTTCGGTTCGCCCAGGGGCTCGGGCTCGCTCGCGCCGGTCGTGGCGGCGGCCAGGCGTTTGTAGAGCTCGCATGCGCTCTCGCCTTTGACTGTGACCTTGGCGAACATGGGGAAGCTGACGCTGTACTTGTCGGTGCAGAAGGCCTTGATGTCGGCCTCGCTGCCGGGCTCCTGCTTGCCGAAGTCGTTGGATGGGAAGCCGAGCACCGCCAGGCCCTTGCCCTTGCGCGAGGTGTAGAGCGACTCGAGCCCGGCGTATTGGGGGGTGTACCCGCATTTGCTGGCGACGTTGACGATGAGCACGACGCGCCCGTTGTAGTCGGTGAGGTTGACATCCTTGCCGTCGATGTCCTTCACCGTCAGGTCGAGCGCTCCGCTGGTTGCCGTGGGCTTTGCCTCAGGAGGCGGGGCTTGCGCGGCGGGCTTGGCGCTCTCTGGCGGAGCGGGGGGCTTTGACGGGGGCTCTTTTTGTGAGCAACCGGCGAGCGTGAGCCCGGAAGCGGCGACGACCAGGAGCAGTTTGTTCATAAAGCGGTGCCGCCCGTTTCCGGGCGGCACGGCGCGAGCTTGTTGTTTTTCTGCTCGGGTCTCAGCGCTACTTGACCGTGTCCTTGACGGCGTCTTTCACGTCTCTTGCGCCGTCCTTGATGGCGTCGCCTGTG
>JAUXUZ010000532.1 GCA_030680655.1 Phycisphaerales bacterium | reverse complement strand
GGCTGGCTGAGGAAGCGCTCGATCTTGCGGGCGCGGGCCACGGTCTTCTTGTCGTCTTCGGAGAGCTCATCGACGCCGAGGATGGCGATGATGTCCTGCAGGTCCTTGTAGCGCTGCAGCGTGTTCTGCACGCGGCGGCTCACGGAGTAGTGACGCTCGCCGAGGATGTCGGCGCTGAGGATGCGGCTGGTGGAGGCCAGCGGGTCGACGGCGGGGAAGATGCCCTTCTCGGCGATGCCGCGTGCCAGGGCCACGTAGGCGTCAAGGTGGGTGAAGGCCGTGGCGGGGGCCGGGTCGGTGTAGTCGTCGGCGGGGACGTAGATGGCCTGCACCGAGGTGATGGCGCCCTTGCTGGTGGAGGTGATGCGCTCCTGCAGCTCCCCCATTTCGGTCGAGAGCGTCGGCTGGTAACCGGCGGCGCTGGGCATGCGGCCCAGCAACGCGGACACCTCTGAACCGGCCTGCGTAAAGCGGAAGACGTTGTCAACGAACATCAGCGTCTCTTTGCCCGACTCGTCGCGGAAGTTCTCGGCCATCGTCAGGGCCGTGAGGGCGACGCGCAGACGCGCACCGGGCGGCTCGTTCATCTGGCCGAACACCATGGCGACCTTGTCGAGCACGCGGGACTTCTTCCCCTCGGCGTCGATGTACTCGGCCTCCTTCATTTCCTTCCAGAGGTCGGTGCCCTCGCGGGTGCGCTCGCCGACGCCGGCGAACACCGAGTAGCCACCGAAGTTACGGGCCACGCGGGCGATCAGTTCCTGGATGATGACGGTCTTGCCGACGCCGGCACCGCCGAAGAGGCCGATCTTGCCGCCGCGGACGAAGGGGCAGAGGAGGTCGATGACCTTGATGCCCGTCAGCAGCACCTCGGTCTTGGGGTTGAGCTGCGAGAACTCGGGCGGGTTGCGGTGGATGGGGCTCCGCTTGACGCCGGCGGCGATGTCGGCGCCCTTGTCGATCGGCTGGCCCAGCAGGTTGAAGACGCGGCCGAGGACCGGCTCGCCAACGGGCACCTGGACCGGCGCACCGGTGTCGGCGATCTGCAAGCCGCGGCGGAGGCCGTCGGTTGAGCCCAGCGCGATGGCGCGCACCTTGCCGCCGCCGAGGTGGCTGGCGACTTCGCCCGTCAGCGCCAGCTTGCCGACGGGGGTGTCGGCCTCGACGTACAGGGCGTTGTAGATGGCCGGCAGCTGGTTCTCCGCGAACTGAACGTCGAACGTGCTGCCGATGACCTGTGTGATGGTGCCGAGGTTGGACACAGTGAAAGCTCCAAATAGCAAGGGGCCGGGGGGCCGATTCGAGATGATCCACGACCCTTAGGGGAGGGTGGGGCGAAGGATAGACCCAGCCAACGTGACTCGCCACAGTCCCGTGAGGTGCAAACGACCCGAGCAGACCCCAAAGGGGCGCTGGCGGGTCCTCAGGCCTGCAGCACGGGCACGGCGTTGGCCACGGCCACGCCTTCGACCGATGGCTCCTTCAGCGGGCTGAACCGCGAGCCAGCGAGCGGCACGCGCCGGTTCTTGCCCGCCTGCGGCAGCAAGGGTTGAACGGCGAGCATCAGCACAAAGAGCCCGAGGTTGAGCAAGGCGAGCTCCCACCAGATCAGGGCCTTGAAGTAGACCATGAAGGCCGTGCCGACCAGCAGCAGCAGCGAAGCGGGGATCAGCCCTTGCCAGCCGAGGCTCATCACCTGGTCGTAGCGGAAGCGGGGGAGCGTCCAACGGACGATGATGACGAAGCAGACCAGCAGCACCGTCTTGCCGAAGAGGACGGCGAACTTGGTCACCGCTGCGAGGAGGCCGATGTACCACTCCTGACCCGCGCCGACATAGTCAGGGCTGAGCCAGGGGATGCCGGGGATGTGGTAGCCGCCGAGGAAGAGCAGGGCGAAGACGGCCGACGAGGTGATCACGTGGGCGTACTCGGCGAGGAAGAAGAGGCCGAAGTGCATCGACGAGAACTCGGTGTGGAAGCCGCCGACGAGCTCGCTCTCGCACTCGGCGTTGTCGAACGGGGCGCGGTTGCTCTCGGCGAGGAAGGCGGTAAAGAGGAAGACCGCCGCGAGGGGGTGGGCGAGGATGAGCCAGCCGTGCTGGACCTGGTACCCCACGATCTCTTGCGGGAGCAGCGAGCCGGTGGTCAGGATGACCACCAGCAGCATGAGGCCCAGCGGGATCTCGTAGGCCAGCATCTGGGCGCTCGCCCGCAGGCCGCCGAGGAACGCGAACTTGTTGTTGCTCGCCCACGAGCCGAGGGCGAGGCCGTAGATCCCCAGCCCGGCGATCGCCAGGCCGTAGACCAGCCCGATCGAGACGTTGGCGCCGCCGACCATCACCAGTTGCGGCTCGATGACCCAGCCGGTGATCGGCAGCGTGAAGCCGGGGACGTACCACATGCCGCCCCAAGGCAGGTAGGCGGAGGCGAGCAGCGCGGGAACGACCGCCAGGCCGGGCGCGATGAAGTGGAGCACCTTGTCGACGTTCTTGGGGGTGAAGTCTTCCTTGAGCAGCATCTTGATGCCGTCGGCGGCCGACTGCCCCAGGCCCCACATGCCGCGCAGCGGCTTGAGGATCGGCAGGCCGAGGTCCAGCCCCACGCGGTTGGGGCCGATGCGGTCCTGGATGTAGGCGGAGATCTTGCGTTCGAGGTAGAGCGCGAGGCCGACGAACCCCAGGATGATGTGCACCGTGATCAGCAGCGAGACCATGCTGACGATGAACTGCGCGGTGATGAAATCGGGCTTGGGGATGGTCATCGCGGCGAGTGTAGTTCGGGTCATGGCCGGGAG
Source organism: Phycisphaerales bacterium (assembly GCA_030680655.1). Lineage (GTDB taxonomy): Bacteria > Planctomycetota > Phycisphaerae > Phycisphaerales > UBA1924 > JAJTGZ01. Next base: position 9 of record JAUXUZ010000532.1, on the reverse strand, counting down.
GCAAAGATG